>CAYIXF010000008.1:3772-12867 GCA_964367265.1 Candidatus Woesearchaeota archaeon | reverse complement strand
GATCACATCTTTCATTATCTACACATTTACCATCACCACAACTTTCTACTTCTTTAAGGGGGCTTGTTGAGGTTGGGGTTGTTTGTTGACATTTTGGATCTGATGCACAATCTGTACAAGCACAACTTTCTGTTGTATCACAAACCTTATCTCCACATATACTTTTTATTTGCCCTTGACATGCGCCTATGAATAGAAGTACAGAAAGTATAGATGCTATAATTAATAATTTTGAGTATTTCATCTATTTTTAATATCTACTTATTATTTAAACCTTACTAAAAAGCGTAAAATTTATAAATGAATAGTTAAATATAGATTTGGACGACCATAGGGACTTGGAAATACCCGTTCCCATTTCGAACACGGAAGTCAAGCAAGTCTCCGTTCCACGTTGTACTGCGTTTAGTGGGAAGCGTGGTTAGTTGTCCACTTTATAATTTCGTTCTTTATTTTTGATAAAATATATAAACAATAAAAATTCAATTTTTGTATGATTAAAAAAGAAAAAGAGGTAGCTTTAAAAAGAATTAAACAGTTATTTGAAGAAGCAGATAATTCTTTTAAAAAACATCCTGAAAGAAGTAACAGGTATGTACAGTTAGCTAGAAAGATAGGGATGAAAGTAAACTTAAGATTGCCAAGAGATCTTAAAAGAAAATTCTGTAAGCATTGCAATAGTTATTTAAAGCCAAATGTTAATGTAAGGGTAAGGATTAGAAAAGGGAAAGTTATTTATTATTGCTTTAACTGTAAAAAGTATATGAGGTTTAAGTTATGAGGCATTATAGATATAAATTAAGGTATACAAAAGAGATGTTATCTTTGCCTAGACCTGTTAAACTAATTAGTTTAATAATCTTTATTTACTATCTTGGATGGGGGATTATAGTACCTTATTTTCCTATTTATTTAAGAGAATTGTTTGGAAATTATACATCTGTTGGTCTAATAACTGGATTATTACCTTTAATAGCAGTATTTATTTATTTAGTAATCGGGCCTTTAGTGGATAGGGTTTCTAAAAAAAATATAATATCCTTAATGTTATTATTTTACTTACCACTTAGTTATATACTACTATCTTTAAAGACAGTAATTGGTTTTGTTTATTTTAGGGTATACCATGCATTTATAGCAACATCTTTGTGGGCATCAACAGATTCTTATTTAAGAGTACATTCTCCTAAGGGAAAGGCGGCAGAAGCAATTGGATTATTTGATTCAAGTTTTACTTTGTCTTTAATAATAGGTCCAATAATAGGGGCGTTTTTAATAACCATATATAGTTGGAATATATTTTATGCTGTATCAATATTTGCATTTATCGCATTTTTAGTTTCTTTTATTTTACCAGATCATAAAAAAGAAACATTTATTAGTGGATTAAGGCATATGTTTAAAGATCATTTCGTTAAAAAAGAATTTTCTGATTTTATAAACAATAAACAATTAGTAAGATTTTCTGCCTTTATGTTTTTCTTTTATTTAGCTACATCGGTAATATCATTAGCAATACCTTTATTTTTAAGGTCTATAGGAACAGATTTATTTAAGATAGGATTAATTAGCTCTTTATTTAATTTACCTTGGTTATTTGAATCTTATTTTTCTGTGACTAAAAATAAAAAAAGACTTGTTTTAACTGCATTATTCTTTGCAACTTTATTCTTAGTATTATTATTTTTTGCTAAAGATTTATACATTTTAGCTATCATCTTATTTGTTTTGGGGTTAAGTCTAGCAGCAGTATTGCCTATAATGCAGGGAAGAATAACAGAGCTAATGCCAAAGAAAGAAATAGGAGAATTAGTTGGAGTAAATAGTTCTATTTGGAACATTGCAACTGGTTTTGGTCCTTTGCTTGGAGGAATATTAGCTGATAGTTATGGTTTAAGGTATTTATTTTTGTTGAGTAGCATAATATTCTTAATACTTCTATTTGTTGCTTATGCTAGTAAAAGTTTTGGATTTGAAGAAAAGAAAATAAGTGATGGAGCAAGCAAGTTATGATAGATAAAGAAACTAAGAAAAAAGTAATAAATTATTTAGATAAGCATAGTAAGATAACTGTGGATGAATTAGCAAAGATTGGAAGAATGAGTAAAGAAAACGCTTTGAAGATACTTGAAGATTTGAGAAAAGAAAAATTGTTGGTAGTTGATTATAGCGATGAATTAGAAAAAACTTACAGAATAAACAAAGATTTAAATTTTGAAAAGAGAGATTTATTGGATGAATTAAGAAGAAGCTTTTAGAGAATCCTTTATAAAAGCGTTCATGGAAAACAGCTTCAGCAATATAAAAATTAACCCTTTTTAAATCTTGCAACAATGTCTATTAGATCTACATGACCCATAAATAATGCTCTACAACAGTATCTTTCTAATCCAAGGTCATCAAGAACCTTCTTTCTTGGTTCACCCTTTTCAATCTTCTCCTTGAAAGATTCCCATAAATGAGCAACAGGCTTACCACAACTGAAACATCTAATTGGAATTATCATTTTTATCTGTATGATTTTTGTCTAGCTTTTCTTGGCTTTGAATCGTTTGGCTTATGAGGTTCATTATATCTTGTGTCTGCTACTACTAAATGCCTATCATAATCTAAAAATGTTTTCTTTAACTTCTTATTATAATTAACTAAAGCTCTAGCAATAGCTAGTCTAGAAGCTTCAGCTTGAGATTGCCACCCACTACCATTTACATTTACATGAATATTGATATTTTTTGTTACATCGCCAGCTAACATTAATGGTTCCATTATCTTCATTCTTGCTAATTCTGGTTGGTAAACATCTAAAAGTTGAGAGTTGATTCTAACTATGCCTTTTCCTTCCATAAGGGATGCTTTTGCAATTGCCCTTTTTCTTTTCCCTGTTGCAACAATACTTTTCATCTTAATTTTAATTGTTTTGTTAATTCTTCTATTGAAATGTATTTTGATACTTTTAATCTTGATATATTTGCTTCTTTAATGGTTTCTATTTTTTGATTTTTATATTCATCTGGGACTCCCATATAACACATTACCTTTTTAAAAGCCTTTCTACCACGGTCTTTTTTATATGGCAACATACCACGGATAGCCCTTCTTACTAATCTGTCTGGAGTTTTTGGAAAATAAGGTCCTCTTAATGGATCTCCTCTTTCTATTCTTTGTTTATATTTTTCCATTACATCTTCTTTTTTTCCAGATATTATTGCTTTATCTGCATTAACTACAATTATACTTTCACCTTCTAAGGCCTTCTTAGCAGCAAAACTTGCTAATCTTCCAAGTATTAAGTTAGTGGCATCTATGATCATGTTTATCTCCCCCCCCAAAATTTGCAAAAATTAATTTACTTAAATACTCTTCAATATCATTTATTTTATCTTTGGGTAAAATACTTAATTCTTTGTTATGTCTTATAAAAGTTTCATCGTTTGTACATATAGTAATATTTGAGTTCTTATTTTCATAGTCTGTTAAACATGTAAATACCCCCTTTCTAAGTTCATAATATACAGTGACTGTTCTTTCTGCACTTTTTAAAGTAAATTTATCATATTCGATATATTGTGGTGGCATATTAACGACGCCTTTATCTGCTTCAAAGCTATCACCACCCGATCTTATAAGCATTACTAAGTTTATTACTCTTTTACTATAAAGTTCAATTTTTTCTATTTCCATTTTAGCCTATAATTCTTACTTTCCTTCCTTTTGGATTTTCTTTTATCAATTGTTGTATTGATATTGCTTTTCCAATTTTATTAATTTTTTCTCTTGCTTGTTCAGAAAACTGATAAGCTGCAACTGTTATCTTCTTCGTTAAGTTTCCTGATGATAAAACCTTTCCAGGAATTAATGCAATTTCATTACTATTTGCATATTTATCTATTCTTGAAACGTTAACTTTTCTTCTTTGTCTTGTAGATTTTTCTAGGTCGTCAGCAATTCGTTTCCATAATTTTATTCTTTCCTCGCTAGATGTTTTTCTTAATTCTCTAATAAGTTTTCTTAGAGATGGGTTAGTTGGACCTGTTCTTTTAACCATTAATATTCTCCCTTTCTATTTTATAACCATTGAGACTATATATGTTATATAATCCAAAGTATACTGTTTTAGTAAAACTTTCTTTATAGTCTTTAATTAGTCCAATAGAGTCTCTTGTTAAAAAATCATCATTTTTTAAGATTATATCTACTAAATGTTTTGCTTTTTCTCTCAAATCCTTTTCACTTATTATTTTTTCTTTAACCTCTGTTTCAATATTTGTCATATCGTTTACAAAATAAGAAAGGTGTTTAAAAACTTTATGGTATGCGGGTGGCAGGGTTCGAACCTGCGTAGGCACTAAGCCACATGGTTTCTATATAAAACCTTAGCCATGCCCGTTTGACCACTCCGGCACACCCGCTTAAGTGTATAGAATTTTTTAAAGTATTTAAGCCTTTTTTAATTTTGCAGCTAATTCATCGAGTTTTTCATCGAATATATTAAGTGCTTCTAGAAATATATTTTTAGCAGATAATTGCTGCCATGATTCTATGAAAAATATAAAATCTTTATCAGATGCCTCTACTTCTATGCTTCCTTGCGGATCTGCTATATCTACGCAAGCATTACATAAGGTACAATTTAGTAAATGTTTTACTTTTAATGTTTTACCTTGTAATTCAAATACATTAACAGGGCATGATTTATGTGCTTTTTCTGGATTTTTTAATTTGTTATTTATTTTTATTTTTGGATATGCTTTGTAGTGAACTAAGCCAGGACTGAATTTTGCATGTCTTTTTCCTTGACCTAGGATAGCTATTGCTTCGAGTTCAAGCTCTTGACCTTTAAGTAATTTGACTATTGGCATCTTTGGAAATGCTGGTTGTATTTTTGGATCTGTGCTTTTTAGATCAGATGCATAAACTGTACATGGACCTTTACAGGTAAGGGTTAAACTTAGTTGGCATCTTGCACAACCTTCTCCCTTACATACACATTTATCTTTAAAGTTGTATGATTTATCAGATTTTAACGGAATTAAGCCAAGGCGTAATGCAAGTATTTCATCAAATAGGGCAGAACTATTTTTTATAAAATTAACATCCTCTATAGCTAAAACTGGAATCTCTGAAATCATTAATCTTCTAAGAGTATTGGCTATTGCTGGGTCAATACCCTTTAGAACAAAATTTAGTTTATATTCAGATTTATTTAGTATCTCAATATCCATTTTTAAATCCCAGTTATTAACTATTTTTAAAACTTTTGATTATACACGTCTACCCCTCTTTCCGCCAGCCTTTCTACAACTATCTGTGGGGAGAGGAGTTACGTCTTCTATAGTGCCTATTTTTAAGCCTACCCTAGATAATGCTCTTATAGCTGCATTTGCTCCAGGACCTGTTGTAGGTGGACCATTATGACCACCTTGAGCTCTTACTTTTATATGAATTGCATTTATTCCCTTTTCTAGTGCTGCTTCTGCTGCTAACCTTGCTGCTCCCATTGCAGCTGTAGGACTAGATTCAAGACGATGAGCCTTCGTCATCATCCCGCCAGAACCCTTACTAATAGTTTCTGATCCAGTTATATCTGTTATATGTATTATGGTATTATTATAACTAGAATAAATATGTGCTATACCCCACCTTAATTTATCTCTTTCAGCCATTTTTTACTTCTTCGATTTTTTCTTGATGTTTTATTTCCCTTACTCTTTCAGGATGTTCTGGATTACTAAGGGTAGATGCAGGATTAAACATAATTTTATCTTCCTCATCTTTTTTTATTAGGTAAGAAGGGACATCAACCTTTTTATTATTTATAAATATATTACCATGAACTACAAACTGTCTTGCTTGTCTAATTGTTTTTGCTAATCCAAGTTTATAAACAAAACTTTGCAATCTTCTATCTAATATATTTTTTAGTGTTAAGTTAAGTACTTCTTCAAGTTTTGCAGTTTTATTAAGCAAATTTAAACTATCTAATTTATTTAATAATTGTTCTTGTTCTACTCTTGTTTGTTCGCCTATCCCTTTAATTAATCTTTTTGCTTGCTTCTTAAATAATCTAAGTTTAGTCTCACTTTTCCAAACTTCTTTTTTATTCTTTAAGCCATATTTTTTAAATAATCCTTTTTCTATTTCTATTCTTTCTTTTCTCCATGGATGTAATGGTGTTTTATATTTTTTCTTTTGTTTTTTTGGATCTCCCATCTTACTTTTCCTTCTTTTCAGACTTTGCTTGTGCTAAAAATTTCTTTCTATGTACACCTATGGCAGCACCCTTTCTGAAATGAGCCCTTGTTCTTTGCCCTCTTGTTGGTAAGCCCATTGAATGCCTTATTCCCCTATAACTCTTAATCTTTTTTAAATTTTTAATATCAAAATCGTGTCTTAAATCAAGTTCAGATGTAACTAAATGCATATCTTTTCCGGTGTCATAATCTTTTCTTCTATTAAATAACCATGAAGGAATATTATATTTAGCAGGATTTTTTATAACATCTTCTATACTTTTTATCTCTTCTTGCGACATTATGCCAGCTTTTTTTGTCTTATCTAAATCAAGTACATTACATATTATATTAGCAAAGCTATAGCTAATACCGTGTATCTTGTTTAAGGCATGATAAATGGGTTTATTACCATCTAAATTGGTATTCATTATCCTTACTATATACTCAATCTTGTTTGTTTTTAACATAATTGCTAACTGCAAATGACTATTTAAAAAGCTTTTGATTTAGAAATAGAAGTTCAAAAGATTTATAATAATATGCTATACTATTCTTATTATGGAAGATATTGAAATTAAAAAAACAGCATCTCTTAGTGAAGAACATTTTAATAGAACGGCCGATATTTATTATGAAGCATGGCTAGATGTGCTTAAAAATGAATTCACTAGAAGAACAGATGAAGCAATAAGAGACATTGTTAGAGCACAATTCAGAAGCAGATCTTTAATGTTCCCAGAAGGACAGCTTTCAGCATACCATCATGGTTTAAATAAAGTAATTGGTAATATAAGTTCATTAAGAGTTGATGATATTTATCTTTTTAAAAGTTGGAATATTTTAACATCATCTGGTTATTTTTATACTCACAATAATAATGGAAAGCACATTGTTTGCCCTGCTGTTAACACAGATAGAGAAATACATAAGTTGGGTATAAGGGGGGTTGCTAAGAGGCTTGTTCTTAGTGCAAGAGATGTTACAGTAAGCTTAAAAGAACAAGGATTAGAAAAGATGTTCGTCTATACAAGGCCATCTGGTTATGGGCCTTATGTAAAAAAATATGGTGATACCCCAATAGAGAAATATTTTGATAATAAAATGGATGGACATAAAGAATTTCCAGATGCTATTGATTTGCATCTAGGATTGGGGGCTAAGATAATAAAGCCAGTTGAGAATGCTAGACCTGCTGATAAATCTTCTTTAGGCTATTGTGTAATTATGGAGTATGAAATCTAATTACCAATAAACAAGTAATGTTTTTCCTTCCTTTCTAATTCTAGTAGTATTCTCTTAATAATAGTTTTTTCTGGATCTGGCATAAGTTTTACTCTTTTTTTAATATCTTCAAAACTCTTAAAAGGTGTTTCTTCTCTTCTTTCTACTATTTCTTGCATATGTTTTTTTCCTACTCCTGGAAGTAATTCTAGCTGATGCATTCTTAAGTTTAAAGGTTGAGCTTTATTGAAGAAATCTATAAATCTTTGTTCATTATTTACAACTAAATCATGAATTATGTAGTTTAATTCTGTTTTTGCTGTTTCTGTTAATTTAGATAATGTAATTTTATTAAGTATATGGTGTATTTTATCACGCTTTCCTTCACCAATATAAACTTCTTCGTGTACTTGTAATGCTTGGCCTTTTTTAGGAACTAATTCTAGAAGAATAAAGTAATTTTTCCCTATAGCTTGCGCTATTGGTGTCTTCCTGTGCATTGGCCTTGTGTCGAATGGATAGCCATATGGCAGGTAATCCAATACTATTGCATGTTCTTCTTTCACTTGCATTTTTAATCACTTTTAACATTTTAACCAGCTTTTATTACTTCTAGTATCTTTTGTAAATCCTCTTGTTTTACTGTTATGCTTTCTCCTGTAAATATTATTTTTAAACTGTCCATGTCTTTTGGCATTATGTCTACTATCTTTTTAATATGCCTATCTTTTAATCTTTGTATAGTTAATTTATTTAAATTTTCTTCCATTTCTTTAGCCTTTTTTTCTTTAGTTTGTAATACTGAATCTATGTATGCTATTGTCTTTGCTGCTACTCCAGTTATATCTTTCTTCTTTTTTGTTATTATATCCTTTACATCTGTTAATGATAAGGGGGTTTCTGAAATAATTTTTAGGTCTGACATTTTTATAATTTTTTTAGGTGTATTGGGTGCGTTATAATTGTTTTTACCTTATTATTATCTTTTAGTGATACCTCATAGCAACTTCCACGCTTAGCTTTTACAGTTCCTATTATGCCGTGGAATCTTGGGAAGTACATTGCTTTCTGTATTGCTGGCTCTGCTACTAAGGCAACTTTATCGCCTATTTTAAAGCTTTGGAAGTACTTTTTAAGGCTTATTTTTCCCTTTTCCCTTATATTCTTCCTTAGTTTGCTTCTTGTTCCCCTTCTAAAGCCACCTATACGTTTCATTTTAAAGTAATATAGAATTTCTTTATAAAGCTTTTGTTAAGGCAAGTAGTTCCGAAGGTGAGCAAGTGGGAAATGTAACTTATAAAATACTTTTATAGACCTCATAACCCCCGTTTTCTGACTTTTGAAGTGCAGAAAAGTTTGTAATATTATCTAAATTTTAATCACATAAACATCCCCCTAAAGCAATTCTCTTTTCTTTCTCCCAACCGAAGAAACCTTTTGTAGACTCATTACATCCATGATAACCTTCCCATTTTTCTAAAATTTTAATACTCCACTCTACATTTATATCTTTATAGAAACAAGGATAAGAGTACATAGGAAAAGATTTACAGTCCCATTGTAATTCACATAATATTTTTATCATTGGTCTTTCATAAGTTATTGCTTTATCAAAAGGTCTGTATATAGCAAATATTAAAA
>CAYIXF010000008.1:0-3672 GCA_964367265.1 Candidatus Woesearchaeota archaeon | reverse complement strand
ATTTATAATAATTTTATCATATAAGGATCTTCTTTTTTGTAACCAAGATTTGAATAGTATTCCCTTACCCCTATTCCAGAGATTACTAACATTTTTTTAATATCATAATTATCTTTAGCTATTTCTTCTGCATATCTTAGTAAATCTTTACCTATGCCTCTATGTTGTACAATCCCCCTTTCTCCAAGTGCTGTTGCTGTTCCATAAACATGCAATTCTCTAATACCAGCTGAATTTTGTGTTATTTCTTTTCTAAAGGGCTTATAAGGAATCCTTAATCTGCAAAATCCCAATAATACATTTTTAGATTCTGCAGAGAGAAATATTTCAGTACCCTTGCTTGCTTCGTAAATATTTTTATGAATCTTAACTTTATTAAAATCAATCTCTTTATTTCTGGGTTCTCTGCATCTTATACAATTACAACTAATACCCTTTTTAATTAATAAATCATTTACATATTGCCTTAGATTAGTTCTTTCAACACCGGCAGCAGTAACTTTAGTTGGGATATCTCTTTGTATACGCATAATTCTCACATATTCAGGAATATATTTTTTAGCTTCTGTGATTATATCAGCAGCTTCTTCTAGGTTAATTGGATTAAATTTGCCTTGCTTCCATAATTGATACAATCCAGTACCAGGCATAACCAAGCACGGATATATTTTTAAAGAATCTGGCCTAAAATCTTGGTTAGCAAATAATTCTTTAAACATTTCAATATCTCTTTGCTTATTTGATAAGGGTAATCCAGGCATCATATGGTAAGTTACTTTTAAGAAAGAATCTTTTAATAATTGAGTAGATTCAATCGTATCTTTAACAGTATGCCCCCTATTAGTAATTTTTAAAACTTCATCGTATAGACTTTGTGCTCCAACTTCAACCCTTGTAGTTCCTAGTTTTAACATTTCATTTATATGCGAAACTTTACTCCAGTCAGGCTTAGTTTCGATGCATAAGGCTACAATTCTACAATTAGCTTTTTCATTTTTTAGTTGCTCTTCTTCCAGTGTACAATTTCCTTTTAAAGTAAATAATTTTTCTTGAATTCTTTTTACTCTTTCTAAATCCTTAAAGTTTCCACCTAATTCAAAAAAATCTTTAAATTTATCAAATTGGAATTTATTATTAATAAAAAATATTTTACTAAAATCATTAAATGCCTTATAAGTAAATTTAATAAAATCATTAATATAATCATTAGGAGAACTTAAGAATGTTCCAGACATTATAATTACTTCACACTTGCTAAAATCATGGTTAAGCAATGCATATTGCTCTAATCTATTAAAAACTTGCAAGTAAGGATCAAATTTATTTCTTATAGCCCTCATAGAAGCTGGCTCATTTCCAGTATAACTTTGTGGAACATCTCCAAAATAACTTCCAGGGCCGCCAGGACAAAATGTACAAGTACCATGAGGACATTTCATTGGCATTGTCATTATAGCAACAGGAGCTACTCCAGAAATTGTTCTAGAAGGTTTACTTTTAATATTACTTTTTGGGTTAGTGATTAATAACTCAATATTTCTTGGAATTTTACTTAAATGATATTTTTTAGCTACTTTAATCTTTAATTTCTCAAAATCTCTTACATCTTTATTTTGAATAATTTCTTGGTATGCCTTATTCATGTTGTTAGTAATATAAAAACTTTTAAATACTTTATCAATAGATTAGATATATGCAAAGAGGGGTATCTTTAGTTAAGAGATTTATGGCTTATGTTATTGATGTGTTAATAGTTAATATAATTGCTTTCTTGCCATTTAAGGGTACATTAGATAATTTAACAAGAGGATTACCAGATGATTTTATGGGGCTTTATTCTTACTTAATTTCTCATCCAGAGCAGTTAGAGGCAATTAGGCCAGTAATGCTTACCTTGTCAATTGTATCTGCTTTAAGCATGCTTTTATATTTTACATTTTTACACTATAAAATACAACAGACAATAGGAGATATTTTAGTTAGAATAATTGTAAAGAGCAGGGGTAAGTTAACATTAAGAAAGGTTTTAATAAGGGATATTACTCTTTGTTTAATATTCACAAATTTATTTTTGTTATTAATATTGGATATAATTTATTTGTTGATACATAAGCAAAGATTGACTGAAAAATGGAGTGAAACATGGCTGGAAGATTTAAAACAATAATAACTATATTAATTCTTATACTTGTTGTAAGTTATTTAGCATCAAAGCTTATATCAGAAGTAGATTTTCAGGATAAGATAGCAGTAATTAAGATAGATGGACAGATTGGAGTAAGCAGTAAATTTTTGGGAGATTCTGGTATAAATCCAGATACAATATTAAATTTCATAAAGAAGGCTAAGGAAGATAGCAGTATTAAGGGAGTTTTGATAGAGATAAATAGTCCTGGCGGGAGTGTTGTTGGAAGTAAAGATATTGCTGATGCAGTTAAGGGTATTGATAAGCCAAAGGTTGCTTTCATAAGAGATATTGGAGCTAGTGGAGCTTATTGGGTTGCAAGTTCTGCAGATGCTATTGTTTCTGATCCAATGAGTGTAACAGGAAGTATTGGTGTACTTGGAAGTTACTTGGAATTTTCTGGATTGCTTGAGAAGTATGGAGTAGAATATGAAAGTATAACTGCTGGAAAATATAAGGATTTGGGAAGTCCTTATAAAGATTTAACAAGTGAAGAAAGAGCAATTTTACAGAATAAGTTAAATAAGATTTATGATTATTTTGTTACAGAGATAGCAAATAATAGAAAACTAAGTAAAGAGAAAGTTTTAGAAATAGCTAATGGATATATCTACTTAGGAACTGAAGCTAAGGAAATTGGATTAGTTGATTACTTAGGAAATAAGGATTTAGCTATTAATATAACAAAGCAAATGGCTAATATTACAGAAGCCAAAATAATTGAATATAAAGAAGAAAAGACATTACTGGATTTATTAAGTAGGATAAGCAGCAATGCATTTTATAATATTGGAAAAGGTATTGGTAGTGTTGTTGTTAATAATGGAATAAATATTAGAGTTTAAAATGGAACCTTTGGATAGTTCTTGGTATAATGTTAGCAATAATAAGGATAATGCATATTTAGAAATTATAGTTGATGATGGATTGCTTGGGTTATTTCATGCTTATTGCCCACAAATGTCTGGAGAGATTTATGGAAATAGCAAAGAAAATGCTAAAAAGAAATTAGAAATTAAATTAGTTGAAATTGCTAATAAGTTTAAAGATGTTAAGTCTGAATTAGAAGAGAAGATAGCAGAATATAATGAAATAATTGCAAAAACTGTTAATGAATCTGAAAAGAGTAAATTGATTTTTGAATTAAATAGAGTAATAACTAAATTAAGTGAAGATTTTAAGCCTAGATTAGTTTACGTTGAAAGAATTTTAAATAATGGAGTTAAGTTTGATAAAGAGTATAGTGTAAAGGCTCCCATTATTATGTCAAGACCGCCACAGTTATTTATGTAAATTTATTAATAAACCAAAACATTTAAAAATACTAAAATAACCCAATTTTTGGCAGAATAGGCTGGGAATCTAGCCCTATTCCTGTAATCACAAACGGGCTTTATGGTGAGGCTGAAGCTCATTAGGCGATAAGACATTGATTATTAGTCTTGGCTTGTACAATGAAGCTTTGTCCTGTAGAGCCGATGTTGTGT
>CAYIXF010000007.1:0-14234 GCA_964367265.1 Candidatus Woesearchaeota archaeon | reverse complement strand
CAGAAGAAATTAGATGAATTTTAATCAAAATTTATAATTAGAGTTAATATTATTATATTGATCAGGACATGAATTAAAATAATTCCTAAATCGTCTTTCCCAAAACTTTATTTCACTTTCCTCTGGAGGCCCCCATAGACTAAAGCGTTTAGGTATATTGGGGGGAACATAATGATCACGCAATTCATACTTTGCACTTCTTCTAATAGACACTGATTTTGATCTTAGAAACCCAGTCAATATTACCCCTATTATTCCTTTTTCTGAAGATTTAACTCTACTTTCTAGTCTTTCTACTAAATCAAAAAATATATCTAGCTCAGTCTGTTCTAATATCTTGAACTTTTCCTTAAATCTATTCTCTGGTCTATTCTGTATAGTATTATACATACTTTAATTATACTTACATAAACTATTTAAAGCTTTTTTAACAAAGTTTAATAGGTAAAATGACGCTTATTCAAAAGATAAGATTACAAGGATTTAAGTCCTTTCCTAAGCTAACTGAAATAGTTTTTCCACCCGGTTTTTCTTGTATTCTAGGTCCAAATGGCTCTGGTAAAACAAATATAACAGATAGTATATGCTTCGTTCTTGGTAAAAGTTCCTCTAGCGAATTAAGAGCAGAAAAGGCTGCTAATTTAATATACAATGGAGGTAAAAGGGGTAGCCCATATAAAGACGCATCTGTTGATATCTTTTTTGATAATTCTAATAACGAATTTCCAATAAAAGACAACCCAATTAAGATTAGTAGAATAGTAAAACAAAACGGCCAATCAACTTATAAGCTAATCGATAAGACAGTTACAAGACAACAAATAATTGATCTACTTGCTCATTCTAAAATAGACCCAGAGGGGCATAATATTATTCTACAGGGGGATATCATAAGATTTATGGAAATGAAACCTGTTGAGAGAAGGGAAATTATAGAAGAAATCGCTGGTATTTCTATTTACGAAGATAAAAAGGCAAAATCATTAAACGAACTTGAAAAGGTCGATGTTAAATTAAAAGAAGCTGAAATAATCTTAACAGAAAGGGAAGTTAATTTAAGAGAATTAAAAAAAGAAAGAGACCAAGCACTTAGATATAAAGAGATGGAAGAAAAAATAAGAGATAGCAAAGCTACCTTTATTCATTTACAAATAAAAGAAAAAGAAACAAAAAAAGATGAGATAGAAGCGAAGATAAATGAAAATAGAAAAAAATTAAATATAATAGAAGAAAATATTAATAATTTTAAAAACGAAATAAATAATTTTAAGAATGAAATAAGAGAAATTACATCCGAAATAGAAGAAAAGGGTGAAAAGGAACAGTTTGAATTAAGAAAAAAGATAGAAATTCTAAAAACAGATATTGTAAGATTAAGAGAAAGATCTAATACATGTAGAAATGAAATAGAGAAAATTGGATTAAGAAAAAAACAACTTAAAACAGAAACATCAGACATAAATGAAAAAATTAAGACTTTAAAAGAGGAAAAAATAGAATTAGAAAATAAAATAAAAAGTATTTTATCAGAAGAAGGAAAATTATCAGAAAATATTAATAAATTAAAAGAAAAGAATGAAGAATTAGCTAAATTAAGGGCAAAAAATCTAAGCTTAAAGGAGATAACTGGAGATTTTGCTATTAAGAAAATATTAAGCCTAAAAGACCCCCAAGTTTATGGAACAATAAGTCAACTAGGTAAAGTAGATAGCAAATATGCATTAGCTCTAGAAGTTGTTGCTGGTTCAAGAATAAAAAGCATTGTAGTAGAAGATGATAAGGTTGCAGAGAAATGTATAAAAATATTAAAAGAAAATAGGCTGGGGGTTGCTACATTTTTGCCCTTAAATAAGATTAAACCTAGATATATAGAATCTGTCAATGGTGGTGAATTAGCTATTAATTTAATTAAATTTGATTCAAAATTTAAAGATGCATTCTCATACATATTTGGCTCAACATTAATTGTTAAGAATATAGAAGAAGCAAGAAAAATAGGCATAGGTAAAGTTAGAATGGTTACTCTGGATGGTGATTTAATAGAACAAGCTGGAGCAATGATTGGAGGCTATAGAAAGGCATTAATTGGTTTTAAAGAAGATGATATGTTTAAATTAGAAAGGGAAATAAAAGAATTAAGTGAAGAAATTTATAAGTTTGAAAATAAAAAATTAAATAATGAAAGAATAGTGATTGAACTAAGGGGAGAAATAAGAAACATAGGTATACAAATAAGTAATATGCTGATGCCAGAGGGTACAAAGGTAGAAAAGATATTTGGACAACATGAAAAAGAAGAAGAAGAATTTAAAAAAGAATTAGATAGTTTAACAAAAAAAATAAGAGAATATGAAAAAGGATTAAAAGATAGTGAAGAATTAGAAAAGAAATTCTATAGCAAGGCAAAAGATTTTATTAATAAAAGAAGTAAATTAGAAGATAATATAAAAAATAAAGAAGAAAAAATTACAAGAGAAGAAGAAAAATATAAAACTTGTGAAGATATTATAAATAATCTTTCTATAAATAAGGCAAAAGTAATAGCCGAATTTGAAGCATTAAATAAAGAATTTGATCCATTTAAAGATGGAAAGATTAGAAGGAATGTTTCTTTTGAAGAATTAAAAGTACAAATCCAAGAATGTGAAAGAACATTAAAAAGTTTAGGGAGTGTTAACTTAAGAGCCTTAGATGTTTATGATAGTATAGAAAAAGATTATCAAGAATTGTTAAGAAAATCAGATAAATTAAAAATAGAAAAAGAAGATGTATTAAAGATGATTGCAGAAATTGAATCTAAAAAGAAAGATATATTCATGAGAACTTTTGATATCATCAATAAAAACTTTAAGATTATATTCTCTAGTTTATCTACAAAGGGGGAAGCTCACTTAGATTTAGAGGATGTAGAAAATCCATTTAATGCCGGAATGGATGTAAAAGTTAAAATAACAGGTAATAAATTCTTAGATATTAGAAGCTTAAGTGGTGGAGAAAAGACGCTAACTGCTCTTGCATTAATATTTGCAATTCAGGAATATGAGCCTGCATCATTTTACTTATTAGATGAAGTAGATGCAGCATTAGATAAAACAAATTCTGAATTGTTATCTAAACTATTAAAAAAATATTCCAAGAATGCGCAGTACATTGTAATTAGCCATAATGATGCTACTATAACAGAAGCGGATCAGATTTATGGTGTAAGTATGCAAGATGGAGTAAGTAAGATTATTAGCTTAAAAGTTTAATTTATCTCTTTCTTCTAAATTTTTTCCTTAATAAAATTATTAGTATTATTATAATAGATAAAATTATTAGTCCAGCAATTATATAATATTTATAAAGGAAAAAATAGCCCCTTAACCAAGCATAATTATTATACGAGACTGGTGTAGCTGTAGTAACATTTGAAGCTGTTATATTTGTAGTTTCTACTACTAGTTGTTTATATGTGAAGAGATTGGCAATGTATATCTTTATCCTTTCCCATAAGGACAATTCTGTTGCATCTGTTATTCTAATATTGACAGTTTTGCTTTGTAATATTGGGGAATCTGGTAATTTTGCTGATATGATTGCTTTATAAGTTCCCTTTTGTACATTTTCAGATGGTGCAACATATAAGTAAACAACTTGCGAACTTCCTGCATGCAATTGTATATTAGAAGGGTTTAATTGTGTAAAGCTAGATGCTGTATCGCTTAAGCTTAACTCATAATTTGCTGTTTGATAACCCCTATTTTTTATATTTATCGGAACGGTTGCGCTTGAATCAAAATACATTACTAAATCTGTCTTCTGTGGAATAATTTCTAGCATATAACAGTTTGTCTTTGATACGGTAGCTATTGTCATAGAATCTTCTGCAATTATTTTGCTATCATCCTGTGCAACAGCTTTAACCTTTACATTATAATCTTTATTTTCAACTTCTAACCATGGTTTTGCATTGAGCTTGAAGTACCTAGATTCGTTTACATTCAATGTAAATTGTTCTTGATTTATACTCAACCACGAAGGGGCGTTTAACTCAAGCTTATATGTCTTAGTTACTTCCCCATTATTATTAACCACAACATCATAACTATTTTCTAGAGTATTACATATAGTATCTTTATCTGTAAGTATATCTATTGCAGCTGAATTACATTTTCTAACATAAGCCTTAATTGTAAATGCAGCTGTTAATCCATTTTCTGGGATTACTTTAACATTAATATCAAAATCTCCAGAAACGCCATAATCTGGAGAAAGTATAACATTGAATTTAGTACTTACTCCAGATTTTAATTCAAGGTTGTTTTTATCTAAATTAGCCCAAGCAGGACCATCAATCTTTATACTATACTTATTGGAAGAAGTGCCCTTATTTTCAATAATAACGGGAATTGTTTGTACCGTATGTTCACAGAAATTTAATGGCTCATTATTTAAATTAGAATTATAATCATAGCATGGTTTAACGTATAATGTTGAAGGTGAAGAGATTAAAGCATTGCTTGTTAATGACTTTGATATTATACTAAATTCATATGTCCCTTCTTTTGTACCAGAAGGTGGTTGCACATAGGCATAAATTAACTTAGATGATCCATTTGGTAATGTTATAAAGTTCTCGCTTAATTTTATCCAGCTTGGCACTATACTTTGGACAGAAATATTATAAGACTCTTGATAGTTTCCTGTATTTTTTATTAAAATTTCATATTTTCCTAGTTCATTTGGGCATAAGGATTTTTGTTGTGCAAGCGATGTAGATATTGTATGACAATCCTTAACAATAATATCATGTGCTATAGTTTTAGATACCCCATTAGATGTAGCTATAATATTTATATTATAATTTCCAGGACTAATTGTTGATGGTGGGGTAACATATGTGTATATTAATTCTTCAGAGTTCTTATTCAAGAAAAAGCTTATTGGTATAGTTGTTGACCAGGCATAAGCGCTTCCTACAGAATTAACACTAAATTCAGCATCACTGACATAATTGCTGACCTTATCTATAAAAAGCTGCGTATCCCTGGGGCATACTGACATAGATGCCTTATCAGAGGATACTAAAAACTCTGCTAAAACCGTAGTACTTAGTATTATTAATGTAAAAATGTAGGTTAATATCTTTTTATTATTCATAACTAATACCTCATATTTGTTACTAGGGAGTAGATTAACCTATATAAATAGTTTACTGTTTTATGGAATATGGGTTATTAGGGGTGTTGAAGCTGGATAAAAGATCTTATCAAGCTCTTTTTGCAGTTCAAAAATTTTCTCTAAATTATTTACCCTCGAAGTCCCTAAAATGACTGTCATATCACTATTATAAAATCTACTTTCTGCCTCATTTAACATTAAGATAAGATAAATATTTCTTTCTTTATTGGCATAACAAACTTCAGAATCAGTAATACATTTCTCTGTTGCATCGCTTATATATCTCTCTTTTTTTAATTTTGGCTCCTTAAATAAGTTTAAATTATATCTAGAACAAAGTTCAGAAAGTCTACCTTGAAATTTTGTTAAATCGTCCTTTTTTGAAAATGATTTATAGAAAGATGCTGCTTTTGAAAAGTTTGAATCCTTCATTTATTGGTTAGGATAGTAATAATATGTTTGGCCTTCTCCCACACCAGGTTCCTCTGTTTCACTCTTCCTTAATCTCTTAACGCCAACCACTATTCCCAATAAAACCAATACCCCTAATAAAACCAAAAATATTACCATTAATGCCTTCTTTAAACTATCCCATACTCCTATCTTTTTAGTTGCCTCTGTTACTTCTGCTCCCAAATTTATTTCTTTTACTACGGTATTATCTGATTTAACCTTTATTGTAAACATATGTAATCCAGTTGATGCATCCTCACTTGGAGATAAGTAAACATATGCTTCAGATGTTGAGTCTGGATTAACTGTTACAACAGCTGGATCAACCCTTGAAGTTGCCCATGTTTCAGTTCCAAATACCTCTAAAGTGTATGTTCTTGATTTAGTCTCTAAATTTGCAAATGATAACTTGTATATTGTTCCTTCTCCCTGCATAAGCTGTCTTGTTGAAGTATCAACATTAATTAATGATGTTGATACAGATGGCTTTTCTGTTCCTAGAACAGTAAGTGTAAATGTTTTTTCTGTTACATCATGCCCATTATTAAATTCAACTGTTACCTTAACATCATAATTTCCAGCATTAGTATTTTCAGGTATCTTTAAATATAATTCATTACTTGAAGCTGAATCTTCTTCATTGCTGTTTGCTACCTCTTGTGAAACTAATTCATCTATATAAGTTCTTGTTGATATTCCTAATTTTGGAACACTTAAAGTTACTTTAATATCCTCTTCCTTTCTATCTCCTATATTCTTTATTCTTACAGTTGAAAATAAATTCTTTCCTGCTTCAACAGTTAAATCTGGATTAAATAAAACATCCATTATTTCTACCGAATGTCTTTTCTCTTGTATTCTTAAACTATATACATTTTCAACGCTTTCAACCTCATCAAATACCTCTACATGTAATGTATAAGTTTTTGAACCATCAATATCATTAGGTACGTCTAACTTTAATGTCTTTAAGTATGAAACATTAGGTTCTGTTTCAAATATATCTGATGTTACAGATAAATCACCAAATTCATAACCCCCAACCCAAGCTCTTACTCTTACGTTACTTGAAACACTAGTTCCAATATTTTGTACTCCAGAGAACCATACATCTATTGTTGCTGTTTGTCCTCTTTCTAAGAATACAGAATTTCCACTGCTACCAACATTAACATCATTAACCTCTACTTTATCTATTTTATAGTTTGCTATAGCATTAACAGTTAATATAACACTCATTAAGATGAATAAGTATAAGCCTATAATTTTTAATTTCTTTAACATTATGTTTTTAACCCCCCTGAATTGACTATAAATTTTGTTATTATCTTGTGGTAAGAACTTATATATAAACTTATCGGTAGTGAATATTTTATCATTTTTTATTTCTTCAAATTCCCCAAAATTTTCTTTATTAGCATAGCTATAATTAATATCCCAAAAATTAATAATAATATCTTGCCAATTTCTAACCATAAATTTTTGCTTTCTTTTTCTACAGATACCATAGCTGGCTTACTAACAACTCTTAATTCTTCTACAGGTTCTTTTACTTGTATCTTTATAAATTCTAAGGCTCTATGTCTACTATTCTTTGCTTCTATCTTTATTGTATATTCAGCTGGCTTTGTATTTTCTGGTATCTTTAATCTAATTATCTTCCATGTATTATCTTGTGAACCTAAATTAAATAATGATAATTTCTCTTCTATTAATAAATCTTGTATTGTTGCAGATAATTGGATATTTCTTTCATCTACATGTCCTATATTTCTTATTTCTACATATAAAACAATTTCATCTTTTGGATTAACTACATAGCTCTCTGGTCTTACACTGCTTATTGTAAAGAATCTATCAACTAATCCGCCACTTGAACTACCACCAGTTCCACCGCTAGGTAATGCAACATTAACTATTGCTGTATCTGTACTTATTAATCCATCATTATCTGTTACTGTTAAAGTTACTGTATAAGTCCCTTGTGAAGTGTAACTATGTGTTGTTGTTAATCCTGTTGCTGTTGTGCCATCTCCAAAATCCCAACTATAACTTACTATATTTCCATCTGGATCATAACTTAAAGATGCATCAAAATTAACAACATCATTTACATTAACATTTCTATCTAATCCTGCATTTGCTACTGGAGCTTGTAATGCTGGACAACTTACTCCCCCAATAGTAACTTGTAATTGTGTTGTTGCTATTGCATTATCATTATCCATTACAGTTAAAGTTACTGCATAAACTCCATTGCTTGAATATGTATGCTGTGCATTTACACCTGTTCCTTGTGTATTATCTCCAAAATCCCAACTATAACTTACTATATTTCCATCTAGATCATAACTATTTTGTGCTGTAAAACTAACTATACTATTTATACAACCACTTACACCAGAACCACTTGCATCTGCAACAGGAGCATCATTTACAGGAACAACTATAACTCTAAAAACATCAGTTGTATAATGTTGTCCATCAAATGCCCGTACTGTTACATCTGAAAAACCATTTTGATTTAATGCTGGTGTACCAAATGTAATATATCTACCATTTAATGAAAGTGTTATTAATCCTGGATTAGATTGAGCTACAATAGTATAAGTAATTCCAGAAAGTGGTGTATCTTGATCTGTTGTATAACTCCATAAATCTATCTGCCATGTTGGAGTTACATCCTCCTGAACAGTTTGATCAGGAATATTTAGGGATGGACTATATGTATTACTATCGCACACATCACCAACAGCATCATTATCTAAATCACTTTGCGTTGGATTAAAAATACTTGGACAATTATCATATACATCTGCAATTCCATCGTTGTCAGAATCTGGAAAGCTAAATTCAAATGCACTTGCTATATTTATTCCTATTAAAAACAATGCAATTATTGAAATAATTTTATATAGCTTCATTTTATTCTATCCTTAAAGTAACATTACCCCCATATTCTTGTGTCGAACTTGTATTTTGCTTTACATCCTTGTATTTTTGATTTAAAGATTCTTTTTTGTATGTAACACCAACTCCAAGGGCTAAGTGTTTTGCTAAATTAAAACTAATACCAAGATCTCCACCAATAGTTTCTGAATGTCTCTTAAAATCTTTTCCAGATTTTACATCTTTATACTCATACAAACCCTTACCCAACAAGTATAAATTACCTAAATCTGCACTCAAGCTAGCACTACCTTTATAAGATGGTCCATGAAAATCAAGCCCTGTATCTTGCTTCATATCATTATAAGATGCTAATGCTCCAATATTATATCCAAAAATGCCCTTTTGTCCAAATTCAACACCACCAGAAAATGTTTGTTCTCTTACTTTATTATCTAAAGATGCTGATGCACTTACGCCATTCCTACTTAAATCTGCACTCCCTCCTATTTTATATTTTGATAAACCGTAACTAAATACTGGTCCAAAAGTAGAATTTACTCTTCCATCTTTTGAACTAATAAGTAAATATGCTAGATCTCCATTAAGCTCTGTTTCTCTTATCTTAAATTTACCATCAATATCTACATCTGGATTTAATATTCCCTTTATTTTTCCTTCTTTAGATTCAAGATATGATAAAGAAAATGATTGATACAAATTACTTATTGGGAAAGCCTCTCTAATCTTTCCGCCAGTTAAGGTTGTACTAACATTTGAATCAACTCCAGAACCAACTAATTGTTTGTAATTTTGTTTTATATTCTTAGCTAAGCCACTAACTTCTAATAATGGATCATATTGATAATGTAATTTAGTTCCATATTCTATTGGTGTTACTGTTTTTGTAGTTTTTTCTGCTGGAGGGGGTATAATAAGTGGTTTTACAATTTCAACCTTACTTTTTCCTTCTTCTTTTTGTATAACTGGAACTGGTGTAATTGGTTTAGTTTCTTCTTGTTTAGGAATTATTTTTACTTTTAATGGTTCTTTATATGGTTCCATAGGAACTTCTTTTGGTATTTCATATTGTGGTGGTTGCTTTTCTTCTCTTGGTCTTTCTTCTTCTATCTTCTCTGCTGCTAAAAATATTTCTTCTTCTACAAAATCTTTTGGAATAAATATTTCTGTTCCAGGTGTAAATCTAATTTTACCTTGACTATCCACTATGTTATACTTACGAACATGTTTTATATTTCCCTTGTTATCCCTATCATAAAAAACGACTTGTTCTATCTTTTTACCATTAGCATCAAAAAATCCACTGTTATTCCTTTTATTCAGATATACAAAATCTACTAATCTTCCGTAAGTCATATTAAATACAGGTCTAATGTGTGCTGGATCAAATCTATATTCTGGAAAATTTAAATTAAGGTCCCAAGCTAACCAACTTGTTAATCCCTTTTCAGCTATATCTTCTTCTTCAATATTATCAACAAATCCAAATCTTGGCATTAATGCCTTAACTACTCCAGGAAATGACGTATTTAATTCAAATGTAGTTCCTGGATTTGTCTCAGAAGGTAATAAATATCCAGAATCAGTTCCTATCTGTGTCAATCTTAATACTGGTATGGTTTGACCATAATAGTCGCGCTCTTCTAATCCCCTAAACCATAATGGATAACGTGTATGCTCATCCATAAATCTTAATTGTCTTTTGTATTCTTCTCTATTAACTATCTGCTCTATAGATGGGCGAGCATTTTTTGGAAGTACAAATTGTTTTTTAGCAACAGCTTTAGGCTTTTTTACTTGTTTTGCATCTACATCTTGATACAAAGAAAGTACTAATCCTATTGCAGCTAAGGCTTTTGACAGTTTATTTGGCATTTTATATATTTGTAACTCAAAAGTAGTTAGAAGTTATATATAAAGCTTTCTGTATATTACTACTATAGAATTACAATAAAATAAAGAAATGGGAGTGCAGGGATTTGAACCCTGATCCATCGGTATCTTCTTATCATAGCTTAAAAGCTCATTTCTCCAAATATTTATTAAACTGGAGCCGATGACACTAACCAGATTATGCTACACTCCCTAAAGAAAAAGTTGTATTAATCTTATTTAAATATTACTATAACCTAGATTCTAAATTCTGATATAAAGCTCTTAAACTTAATCTTTGTTCTTTAATCTTTCCAGCATCTTGTTTTTTATTAGTCTCTGCTAATTGTTGAAGCCTACTGCCCCCATCAATTAGTCTACCAACAATAAAGCTTATATCAGGTTCTGTTAAACTGCTAGCATAAAATATTTCATATAACCTAGAATAATGTTGGGATAAGGCATCATAAGCAGAACCAATACTACCATACTTTTTTCCGTCTTCGTTATCCCCTTTCTTTATTACTAAATATCCATCAACTCTAGTCAATATGCAGCTTTTATATCTCTGTGGACTCATCAAATTTTAAAAATATAATTCGTTTATAAAATTTGTTGTTCTTGAATATACTTTATATATTGTATATATTTTTTTGAAATATTGTTAAAATTTTGTTACTTTCATTTAGTAATCAAATATAGAAATATTTATATAAGAGTACAACATAACATAATTATGGATTATAAATCTTTAATAGATAATAGCACCCCATACATATTATTAGCTGCAACATTTGGAACATTTGGATTTATGGTATATAAGGTACTTAATTACTATAAATCAAAGGAAGAACGTAAAGGTTTTACCGAAGAAGAAGAGATTATTGGTGACTATCCACATATACCAAAATTAGAGGAAAAAGATTTAGAAAATATTGTTAAAAATGGAAAACATTGATGAGATAATAAAAGTAGCATTGTATGGTGTTGGATTCATAGGAATATATTCTTCTGCTCTTACATTTTTAGATAATTATATAAACAGAAAAAATAAAGAAAATTTCATAACTGATTCATTAAATATATATTCAAAGTTAACAAACTATAAAATAGATAAAGCATTAACTAGCCTTATTAACTAAAAACCTTCTAACTTAATTATCTCATCTATTTCTTCTTGTGATATAGAACAACCTCTTAACTTTAAACCCCACAATAAACCTTCAAGCAACATAGGTCTTAAATCCTTTTTAATTATTTTATTTTTTCCTATTAAATCATCAAACAAACCAATTTCATACGCTAATGTCATTAATTCTGTTGATCTTATTATCTTAACACTACCTACCTCATCTTTAAATTTTTTTAGATTTTCATTGTTTATAGTAATTTTTGTTTGTAATTTTTTTGCTAGTAATTCTGCTAATTGTTTTGGATTTTCTATCACCAATCTCATTGTCCTTTCATCAACTACATATACTTCTGAATTAAGATAAATTGCTAACGTTAGAGATTCAACTTCAGCTAGATCAACAATTCTTATATAATCTTTATCTGCTTTAAATATTTCATTAACCAAACTTAACAAGTATTCTGCCTTTTTTCTTACATCATTACTCTCATATAATTTTAAATAATTCTTTGTTAAACAATCTAAAAGCATTATTGCTTCTAATTTAAATTTTTTAGTTGTTAAAGGATAATCTATAACCTCTTTTTTTACAGATTCCGAGATTATGAAATCTCCATTGAATTTTCCTTTTAAAGATTTAAATACAGGAATTAATTCATTTGTTGCTATGCTTATTATACTTGATGTATCAAATATTATTGTTTTCATTTTTACTTGAAAATTTCTCTGACTAATTTTAATCTTTCTTTTGCAGTTTTAGTTAAACTTAATTTTACATCGGATATTCCTGTTTTTCCAACATACTCCATTAATTCCCAAGGGCTTATACCAAGAAGCTTTGCTGTTCTCTCAACAGATATACCATGTTCATGAATTCTAGATGCCCTATGTATCCTTGCTTTTTCTATAACTTCTTGTATATATTGCTTTAAGTGCGATTCAAGTTTATCCATTACACCAAATATACTATTTATGCTTTCTTCATATACATCTATATTATCTTTCCCTAAATTAGTTATAGCCTTCTCTAAGTTATCCATACACGTTTTATAGAATAAAGGCCAATCCTTATAATCCCTATAATGTGGCCTTTCAAATATCTTAGATAAGGAATAAATTAAAACAGCAATGGTCGTTGAATCTTCATCTTGCATTATTGATGCCTTATGAATTATATGATTACTTGCGTCTTTTAATTTTACTATATCATTCTTATTTATTGCTTTATAGCTATCTTTAAGTACATCAAGAATATCTTTTTTAATATCCTCTCTCATTTTTTAATTTTATTCAGATCTTCTAGTTTAAACGTTGAAGTTAAATCTATTATATATTTTCCTTCCTCTAAGCGATATACTAATGGATATTTTTGTAAAAGTTTTACTAAATCAAGTTCATACTGCCCGGGCTTAAGTACCCTTATAGATTCAAGGTCAAGAACTACTGGTCTAGTCCTGTCTGCATCAATTTCTGCTATATTATAAATATCCTTCTCTATCTGCTGTTTCTCTTTTTTAGTAAGGTTAACTACAAGGTTCTTTGCTTCTTCTAGATGTTCTTTTCTAACAAAAAAGAAAAACTTTCCACCGCAATTTGTGCAGCCTTTTAATAACTGATTGCTTCCATCTTCATAAAAAGTATTGCATTTAACACATTGATGTGGCATTATTTTCCGTGAACGCTTTTCCTAAAAGGGTTCATCTCCTCTTTTTAGTTTTCATAAATAATTCTATTTTATTTGGATCTTTTTTAATCTCTCTAACTATAGATGCTGGTCCAATTATAGTCATACCATGCTCATAACCGAGTAATATTTGCGTAAGAGTTTTTCTTATTTTTTCTATAATTTGTATATTCTTTGGCTCACGGTGGTAAGTTGCTATCTCTATTCCCTTAAATCTCTTATTTATCTGCTCCATTGTTTTTGCTATTAAACTACTTTCCTCCTCTGCAGTTAATCTTCCTTCTAGTAAAATTATTTTTTCTTCTTTTACAATATTAAGTAATTTTTTAATCTTTGAATCTTGGTCTAAGTTTGCTATTTCCCTATTTGGAATAAATTGTAATGTTATCATTTTACTATCTTAAATAAAGTTTCGTAAAGCTCCTCCATATTATGGCCCTTTTCAGCAGATATCCCAATTACTTCATACTGTGGGAATGCTGCTTCTATTCTTTTAATATTTGCTTTCCTTAAATCCACCTTATTTCCTACTATAATAAACGGTATATTTCTCGCTGCTAAATTACCTATAATTGTAATATTAACTTGGCTATAAGGATCTTTTGTTGAATCTAAAACTATAACTACGCAGTTCATATTATCTAACCACTTAATTGCTTCGATTACTCCTTTAGTTGCTTCTTTTGCTCTTTGCTTTGCATCTGCTGCTTTCATTTTAAATTTTAAAAAATCTTCAAAATCTACTTTTGTGGCTATTCCGGGGGTATCAACTAGGTTAAATGTAAGTTGTTTTCCATCTGATTTTATAACAACATTTTCCTTGGCTATTATCTCTCTGGTTTCATGCGGTATTTTAGATACAGTAGACATTTCTTCATTAAGGAAGTCCTTGCATATTCTATTAGCCAAAGTAGATTTACCAGAATTAACAGGACCATATAACCCAAGTTTTAATTGTTTACGGCTTTTAAATAATTTAGATAATAGCTTCCTAATAAACCCCTTTATTCTTATTATCAT
>CAYIXF010000006.1:11435-15561 GCA_964367265.1 Candidatus Woesearchaeota archaeon | reverse complement strand
GGAAAGGTACGGGAGCATTAATTTTTGTAGAAGGAAGTTCGGATATGACTCTAGATGAAATAAATAGAATTGGAGAAATTGTTATAGAAAAATTAGAACCTGATGCAAACGTAATATGGGGAGCAAGAGTAGATGAACAGATGAAAAGAGAAATTAGAGTTACGGCACTTGTTATAGGGCTAAAACCAAAAATTATAGAAGAAAATGATTTATTAATTAAAAAACTTTAAAATAAATGTTTGCCCTGAGATAATTTAAATTTTCATCTCTTTTAATCTTTTAACTCTCAAATTTAGTGGTGGATGCGTACTTAATAAATTTATTAATCCATGTGCAGAAAAAGGATTTACAATAAACAAACTAGAAGTTGCTTGATTCCCAAATCCCAAAGGATGCATTCTTACTCCGCTTTCTAATTTATGTAAAGCATTAGCCAAAGCACTAGGATTCTTAATGGTTTTTGCTCCTGTTTCATCAGCAAAATATTCTCTACTCCTTGAAATAGCTAATTGAAGCAGCATAGCAATTATTGGGGTAATTATAGCTAGCACAAGTAAACTCAAAACATTACCTTGTCCTTGCCTATCTCTGCTTCCTCCAAACATGGCTGCAAATTGTGCCATTCTTGCTACATAAAAAATAACTCCAGCAATAGTTGCAGCAATTGTAGTTATCAAAATATCTCTATTCCTAATGTGACTTATTTCATGAGAAATTACTCCTTTAAGTTCCTCTTTACTTAATAATTTTAAAATTCCTTCTGTACAAGCAATAGCTGCATGCTTCGGATTTCTTCCGGTTGCAAATGCATTTGGTGTTTCAGTAGGTATTACATAAATTTTTGGTTTGGGTATCTTAGCTAACTTACAAACATCTTCTACAATTTCATGTAAATAATGGTATTTTGATTTTGGAGCTTCTTTAGCCCTGTACATTAACAATACTATTTTATCAGAAAAAAAGTAAGTAATCATATTCATTAATAAAACAAAGAATAAAGCAACAGTTAATCCAGCTTGCCCACCTAATAAATTTCCTACAGCTAACAATAAAGCTGTTAATATTCCTAAAAGCAGTATAGTTTTAAGTTGATTAATCATAGTAAGCCTAAGTTTTAGTCATTTTTAAACTTTATGGATAAAACTATTGCTTATCTTTATGATACAAATTTAAAAGAATTACTTTATTCTCTTTTCTTATATAAATATAAGACAGCCTAAATGGAGAAATATAAACCTCCCTAGTGCCTTTCCTTGCATACATCATTGGTTTTCCTATTTCAGGGTTTTCTATGATTTTTTGTATTTGCTTTTTAACTTTTTCTTTAAAAGATTTGTCTTTTATTTTCTTAAATAACTCTTCGAAATGCGGATCTCTATCTAAGATTCCAACTACCATTTCTTAAGTTCTTTTAAGAATACCTTTATAGGTTTAGAAATAAATTCTCCCCTCTCATATCGTTTCCAAGCTTCTTCGGTTCTTCTAGCAAATTCAAGATCTTCTTTTAATTTTTCGTTCAATTCACTTGCTTTCTTCACAATTAATTGGTGACCACTTTTTATTATAATTAATTTTTCGCCTTCCTTAATACCTTTTCTCATATCTGTAGGTATAACTACCTGGCCTTTTGAGCTCATTTTTGTTAGTGCTATTTCCATAAGTAAGATATGTCTTACCACATATATAAATCTTTCTATTTCATAGTTTATTAATTTAGAAACATTTATATCTTTAATATGCATTTTTTAACTATGTATGAGATAGTTATTGGTCGAGATGAGGCTGATAAAAAAAAGCTGGGTGACAAAGGTACTATTTTTCTAGGTAAACTCTATGTAAAAATGGGTCCAACTACTTCTATGAGCAATAAAATACTTATGGATATAGCAAGAAGCCATGTTATACTTGTAGATGGGAAGAGAGGTGCGGGAAAGTCTTATACACTCTCTATAATAGCAGAAGAAATAGCAAATCTACCAGAAGAAACAGCCAAAAATCTTTCTGTTTTAATGTTTGATACTATGGGTATATTTTGGACAATGAAATATCCAAATGAAAGAGAAGAAGACTTACTAACAGAATGGAACCTTAAATCAAAGGGATTAGAAAGAATGAAAATATATACACCAATAGGATATTATGAAAAATATAAAAAAGAAAATTTTCCTACAGATGGACCATTTGCAATTAAGCCATCAGAGCTAAGTGCCGGTGATTGGTGTAGTGTATTTACAGTATCTTTAACAGAACCAATAGGGGTATTAATAGAAAGAATAATAGATAAACTGGAAGATGAAAAAAAAGATTATGAAATAAAAGACATATTGGATGCTATAAAGGAAGATAAAAAAACTGAAGATAAGATTAAATTTGCAACAGAGAATAGATTTATCGCAGCTGAAGGATGGGGATTATTTAGCAAAGATGCAACACCAATAAGAGATTTAGTAGATAATGGTAAAGTAACTGTCTTAGATGTAAGTTGTTATGCTTATGTATCTGGAGCATGGAGTATTAAAAATCTTGTTATCGGATTAATTTGTAAAAAATTATTAACAGAAAGAATGGCAGCAAGAAAGATAGAAGAACTAAGAACAATAGAAAGAGGATACAGTCCCTTCTTTGAACTAGAAGAAGAGGAAACAGAAGAAAAAATGCCTTTAGTTTGGATTCTTCTAGATGAAGCACATGAAAGCTTACCAAGAGAAGGATCGACACCAGCAACAGATGCTTTAGTACAAATACTAAGAGAAGGACGTCAACCGGGAATTTCATTAGTACTAGCAACACAGCAACCAGGAGAGATTCATAGAGATGTTATAACGCAAAGTGATATTGTAATAAGCCATAGAATAACTGCTAGAAGAGATATCGAAGCATTAAATAATATCATGCAGACTTATTTAGCAGCAGATATTATGCGTTACTTAAATGAATTACCTTCTCTAAAAGGTTCTGCAATTATTCTTGATGATACGTCAGAAAGAATTTATCCTATGAGGGTAAGGCCAAAATTTTCATGGCATGGTGGAGAAGCTCCTACTGCGGTAAAAATAAAAAGAAAAGAAATGGAAGAATTAGGTCTTTAAAGTTCCTACAAATTCAACTAGATTTTCTCCAACAATAAATGCATCAATCTTTTCATTTATATCATTTATATTTTTAATACCGCTAGCTTGACACAACCACCCATTATATAATGAATGAATATGAGGAATATCCTCTTTACTTAATCTACCATCTTTTAAATTCCTTTTATTCCATACTAATTTTGGTATATCTTTTAAATTCCAATCCAATAGCTGTTCGAGAGACAACGGTTCAATTAGACAATTTTCTAAATATTTTTTATCTGGAATCCTTCCAACAACTAAAACATAATCAGCTCCAGAGTCAAAACTCTTTTGAACCAAATCATCAGACTCGTGAATTCCTTTAGCTAATATTATGTTATGCGTACCTTTTCTTGCTTGTTTTAATAAATCAAAAGAACCTCCCCATCTTTCATCAATATGAATAGAAATCCAATCACCATAAAAATTTGCAAGAGTTAAAAGATAATCGAAAGAGTATTCTGATTTAAATCCAAATGGGGATTTAGTTTTTACCTCTGCAATAAATGTAATATCTTTATTGTAAAGTTTCATTTAAAATTATGGGGTCAGTAGCTACTTCCGTCAGGCATTAAGCCTAGGGTGTTCACTTCATCATCCCCTATAACATAAAATAATTGAAGTATTTAAATTTATTTACTATTCTTTTTCGCTAATCTTAGTAACTGCCTTCTTCTCTAGATCACCTATTATAGTTTTAATGTACCTTACTTCCTCTATGCCCCCATCAGTAATCTTTACCTTATAATACATCTTCTTACCGCTTGGTGTAGTAATTTCTAGAGTATCATTGATATGTCCTAAAATACCGACATTAAGTTTAACCGGCTGTATATTAGATTTTTGGTAATACATAATATTACTGCATCCAACAGATACACCAATAATAGCTGCTAATGCTAAGTTATATTTACCCATTTTAACTCACTCAAAAGTAGTAAAAGTTATATATAAATCTTTCTATTTAGCCTGTACATCAAAACATACTCTATAAACATTAGGAGCATATTGCC
>CAYIXF010000006.1:0-11335 GCA_964367265.1 Candidatus Woesearchaeota archaeon | reverse complement strand
TTCTATTTAGCCTGTACATCAAAACATACTCTATAAACATTAGGAGCATATTGCCCGCATTTGACATATCTTAGTAATTTAAAATTTTTAATCTCCTTTTCCATATACTTGTTAATATCATTTTCATGCAAAAATATATAAAAATGAATAATTCCATTTTTCTTTAACATCTTTTTAGCTAGATCTAAATAATTCTTACTGCTCTTTGGCAAAGGCATAATAATCCTATCAAATTTTTTATCTAACTTTGGAACTATCTTCTTAACATCGCCTTTAAAAAACTTAATATTCCATAATTTATTCAATTTCTTATTCTCTTCTGCATACTTATGGGCTACTGGATTTAATTCTATTCCGTAAATTTCTCTAGCATCGCTGTTCTTAGCTATAACTAAAGGATAAATACCTACACCAGAAAACATAACTAAAACATCTTCATTAACTTTAACTAATTTAGCTATCCTCAATCTTTCATTAGCTAATCTTACAGAAAAATAACATCTTTCTACATCCAATTTAAGTTGTATGTTATTCTCCCTATACGAAGTTTCTTTTCTCTTTTCTCCAGCAATTATCTTTATCTTTGGTAATCTATATTTTCCATAGTATTTTCTTGTTTTAACAGCAACAACCTTAACATTCTTATGCAAGCTTAACATATAATTTCCAATTTCCTTTTCTTTTTTCTTTAGTTCTTTAGGAAATTCATTAAATATTATAATATCTCCAACTACATCATAAGAAGAAGGTATTAATTCCATATCATTTCTAGATACCTTATTTAAGCCTTTTAAAACCATAAATATAACCACTTTACAGAAATATTTAAATACTTCTATAAATATTTTAAGTTATGTTAAGTCTATTTAAAAGGGGTAGATTAGTTCTACTACTAACAATATCTCTAATCCTAATAAAATCAGTTAATGCACAGTTTTATGGAACTAATATCTTTCTCTACATCTCTCAGCTATTTAGAGATTTGTTGTATGGTATAGCACAAATACTAAGCCCAATACTAACAAGAGAAATCTTCATTGGACCTTATGGTTATGTATATGGTAGATTAATTATTGGAATAGTTCTAGGGATTGTCATTTTTGTATCAGCAAAAGAATTACCTTTAGTTAAGAGAGCAGAAAATCCAAACAAAATGGCTGGCTGGTTAGCTGTAATGTTTACATTGATAGCTATTATAGGAATTCCAGATAACGTAATATATGTTTTCTTCTCTACCCCCATATTTGTTGGTGGTCTTTTTGCTGCAATACTTTTATATTTACTTAAGGGAGAGAATAGAATTATCTGGGCATTTCGTGGTCTTATCTACTTAGTTTTAGTTTATGTTATGGGTCAATTTGGTGCACTGCTTGGTTATAGTGAAATAGCTGGAATAATTGCTGGTATTGGTGGAGCAATATTCTTAATCGCATCAATTTACAATTTTGGAAGAGCAATATTTCATGGTGCTGGCGAAGCTGCAATGAGGGCAGCTCCTTACATAGGTGCTGGTGGTAGGGGCTTAGGCAGAGGAATATCTGGTGGGGCAAGAGGTCTTGGTAGAGGTTTGTTGAGAGGAGCAACGGGTGCTGGTAGAGGTCTACAAGATTTATCTAATTTATGGAACTACGGGCGTGCAAGATTAAGTGATGAAGAAAAGGCTAGAATAACATCTAAAAGATTAAGAGATAGTATAGAAAAACAAATCCAAAGTGATGCTGTTCAAAGAGATAGATTAAATGCACTAAAAACTATAATAAGCGACATAAATAAAAAGGCAGAAAAATTAACACCTGATGATTTACAAAGATTAAAAAATAATGTGTATGCAATTTTAAATCAAATAAGAGAAACAGAAATGCAAACAGATGCGGTAGTAAGGTCAGCAGAAGCTGGAACAAGATTATTAAGCGAAGTTGATAATAATCTAGCAAGAAATTTAAGAACGCAAGTACAACAATTAATAGACAATCAAAATGTAAGGGAAGATAGAAGAACAAGATTAATAGGACTTGCAAATAATATTAATGGGGCAATAGGAAATGCTCATGACTTATTAGGTAGATTATCTACAGATGTATTAGACCACCATAATAAAAGTGCTGAATTTGATAATTTAATTACAAGAGTAACGAATGCTATAAGAAATGATAGATTTATTGAAGTAGAAGGCTTATTGTTAAGAGCAGCAGAAATAAAAAATAATATGCAAGAAGTATTAGGAAGAATAGAAAGGCATACAAATGATGTTTTAATGATGTATAATGGGATAACAAGCAGTGATACTGGCTTTAATGCAGAATTCCAAAGAATGACAGAACAAGAAGTAAGAGAAGCGGCTGCAGCAGTTACAGTTACAACAGCTGACGGTACTGAAAGATTTGATAGCTTAGTTATAGAATATATAAGGTCTAGAGAAAGAAAGCAAGCCCCCCAAATGTCAAAAGATAATTATATGTTCTTCATACATTACTTAAAAGAAAGAGGAATAGGTAGGAATGAAGCAGAAATAGCACAGAAATTAGGCATAGATAAAAATACTATGAGTAGAAGATTTAATAGGCTAATAAGAAGTGAAGTGTTAGAATAACCTAAACCCATTTACCCAATCCAGCATCTTTTCCCTTTATTCTTTCTAAAGTTTTTTCAACCCTTTCTTCAGAGAAATCATGTTCATCTATTAATAATTTCTTAATTTTTCTTTCATCTACATTTTTAAATTTTAATTGGTAATTCTTCATAAGGGGCATACTCTTAAACACAGCAAATATTTCCTTCCAATTAAACTCTGCCTTAACTTCTTTAAACAATTTATCAAAGTTCTTATGCTGCTTAACTAGATTTAAAGCTGTTTTTGGTCCAATTCCCCTTACCCCCCCAATATTAAAGTCTGTTCCTATCAGTATAGCTAACACTATTAACTGATCTTGTTTTATTCCCAAATGTTTTAAAGTATCTTTTAATTCTATTAATTGTGGCCTTACTATTGTATATCCGCCAGAAGGTAATTTTTTCCTTTGGGATATTGTTAAATTTCTTACAAGCCTTGGAGCTCCAAATAATAAAGTATCATAGTCCTGACTTCCGACGAAATCAACATCTTTTCTCTCGCACATAAATGCTGCTTGTGCCTCTGCTTCACTTGGAGCTTGAATAACTGGTATTCCCATTGCTGTCAAAAGTTCTTTACTTTCTTCTATTATCTCCTTACTTAACCTAATAGTTTGCTTACTATACTTATACATTTTTTCAATGTCTTCTTTTTCTTTTGCTTCTCTTAATTTTTCTTCAGCTATTTGCTTTCTATATTCTCTTTCTTCTTGTTCCTTAACCTTCAACAAAGGACTTTTACCATCAAAAACATAACACAACTTAACTCCCTTTTCCATTAAATTACTAGATCTAGTAAATATTCCAACTAAATGACTTGTTACTCTTCCCTTATTATCCATTAATAGGGTTCCATCTGGCTGTCTTATAGAACTTAAGAACTGATAACAAACATTAGAGAAATCTATAGCTACAATTTTATTTTTTAAATATTCTATTTCTATATCTTTCTTGGTTACTAATTCAGAAATTTGTACTCCCATAATAAATAAAGTTAAGTCTACTTTATAACATTTTTGTTTACTTTGTAAGTAAATGAAATGCATTATTTATTGTTGCTGCAAAAAATGGTAGTCCAACAAAATAATATATAATGGGGTCTTTTAGTATACCTTTATTTTTTAATAAAAATTTATCTGCAAAATAAAGCCCACCAATCAATATGCCAAAAAATGCTATCTTTGGTAACAAAATAGTTTCTAATGTATTGCCATAAGTTTGTATTAAATTTCTAAGTGTTTCATTAGATTCGCTAGAAACACCATATTTAGAAACTCCAACATGTGTAGTTATTGTATCACCAATAACCCCTGCTGTTAAAATTCCAATAGCTATATATTTATTGTTTAATTTTTCTACTACCTTTTCAAGCATTTAACTTAGCCAACCTATTGCATTTAAATTATTTATGAATTTTAAGAAAGATTTATATTAACCCTTTATAACAAAATAAGATGATTAAAAATAAGGTATTTAACCACAGTAATTTACCGTACCATTATCGTTTGCATTCTATAAAAACAGAAAATTTAGCAAAAGATTATTCTGCATTAAAAATTTATCTAAACAATATAATAACAAATTGTCCAAATGATTATTTTAATTCTGGCCCTAGAAGCTCGTCATTAAATTTTAAAATTGATTTTGATATAAAATCAATAACAGGTCATGAAATTTCTACACTTGCAAGATATGCTTTAGACTCTAATAATCTTGGCTTGGATGAGCATTCAAAGGTTGAAAATTTTATGATAGAAAATGATAATAAAACAATAGCTATAGAAATACCATTATGGATTAAAAATGATGAGATAAAAAATTTTAAAACTATATTTAAGTCAAGTCTTCCATTGACAGGTCATATCGACATATTAAGAATAGAGGACAATAAGATTTGGATTTGGGACTATAAACCAAGAGCAAAGGATGAAAAATATGCCTCTACTCAAGTATACTTTTATGCTATAATGTTAAGCAAGAGAACAAACATTCCATTATCTAATTTTATGTGTGGTTACTTTAACAAGGATTATTCATTTATATTTAAACCTAAAGAAGAAATGATTAAATTTAGCAGGCCACTTGCCAAGTTCTTTTAAAAACATTTATAAGCCTAATAGCATTGTAATATACGGGGGTTAAATGGTAAATATAAAATTCTTTCCGTTAGACATAGATTATAAGGGTGGAATAAGAATATTCGGTAAATCTTTAGAAGGTAAATCTATCTGCGTAATTGATAATACCTTTAAACCATATTTCTTAGTTATTCCTAAAAAGAACTGCAATATTGAAGAGTTTAGGAAAAAATTAGGAGTAATAAAAGTAGAAAATAGTTTTATTATAGTAACAGAATTATGCAAAAAGAAATACCTTGGAAAGGAAACTGATGTAATAAAGGTTACTGTTAATAATCCAAGATCAATTAACATAATTGCAAATTTAATAAAACATCTTCCAGAAACAGATTATGTAAAAGAAACAGATGTACATGTTGTAAAAAGTTATTTAACAGAAAAACAAATTATTCCATTAACGCTATGTAAAGTAGAAGGAGAAGTTAAAAAAACAGATTTTAATGTAGATTTATTGGTAGAAGGTCGTGTTGAACAATTAATTGAAGGTCTTATTAAACCAAAAATATTAGCATTTGATATAGAAACATATGGTCCAAGCAAAGATATGAAAGAGCCAATAATAATGATGGCATTTGCAGGAAATGATGGGTTCAGAAAAATGGTAACTTATAAAAAATTCAAGAATGCTTCAAAAGATATAGAATTTGTTGAGAATGAAGCAGACCTTATAATAAAATTTAAAGATATTATTAAAGAATATAAGCCTGATTATCTAGTTGGTTATTTTTCAGATGGTTTTGACTTACCATATGTAGATAGCAGGGCAAAAAAATATAATATTGAACTTGATATTGGGCTAGATAAAAGTAAATTAGAAATATCTAATGGAATTTCGCAATCTGCAAAAATTAAAGGTATTATTCATCTAGATATATTCCAATTTATAAGAAAAATTATGGCAGGTTCTCTACAACTTAATTCTTATTCACTTAATTCTGTATCTAAGGAGTTATTGGGTAAGGAAAAGAAAGATATAGAAATAAGAAATATAGCAAAAATATGGGATTCTGGTGATATAGAATATCTTTGTAGTTATAACCTACAAGATGCCGAATTAACTTTAAATCTATGTGAAAATATACTCCCTAACTTAACAGAGTTAGTAAAGCTCGTAGGCAATCCGTTAGTAGAGGTTTGCAGATCTAGTTATGGTCAATTAGTTGAGAATTATTTAATAAAAAAGACAAAAGAAGTTAATGAGATTATTCCTGATAAGCCAGGGCACGATGAAGTTGTTAGAAGAAGAATGTATAAGTACAAAGGAGCCTTTGTTATGGAACCTATTCCAAATTTATATAAAAATATAGTAATATTTGATTTCATGTCACTTTATCCAACAATAATAACAACTAAGAATATTTGTCCATCTACAATTAACAATAAAGAAGGAAATAAAAGTCCTGAAATAGAAGAGTATGGAAAAAATACACATTATTATTTCAATACCAAAAATGAAGGTTTTATCCCGGCAATAATCAAAGATTTAATACTAAGAAGGAATAGAGTAAAAGAATTAATGAAAGATGAAGAAAATATAATTCTGGAAGCAAGATCTTATGCTTTAAAGACGGTAGCAAATAGTATGTATGGTTATCTTGGCTTTTTTGGAGCGAGATGGTATTCTAAAGAATGTGCTGCTTCTATAACAGCCTTTGCTCGTGAATATATAAAAGACGTAATTAAAAAGACTAATGAAGCGGGATTTACTGTAATATATAGCGATACAGATAGTGTAGCATTTACTTTAGAAAATAAAACAGAAGAAGAAGCATTAATATTTTTAAAAAATATAAATGATAAATTGCCCGACTTAATGGAGCTAGAATTGGATGGATTCTATCCTTTAGGTATTTTTGTTTCTAAAAAGGCAGAATCGCATGGTGCAAAAAAGAAATATGCCTTAATAGACCAAAAAGGAAATGTTAAAATAAGGGGTTTTGAAACAGTAAGAAGAGATTGGAGTTATATAGCAAGAGAAACACAAAGAAAAGTTTTGGAAATAATATTAAAAGAAAATTCTCCCGAAAAGGCATTGAAATATGTTAGCGAAGTAATTAAAAAAATACAAAATAAAGAAGTTCCATTAAATAAGATGATTATACAAATGCAGCTAATAAAAAGTTTAGAAAGTTATGAAAAAATTGGTGCACATGTTGCTATTGCTAAAAAGCTTAAAGAAAAAAATATAGATGTACCCCAAGGTACACCAATATGGTATATAATAGCAGAAGGAAAGGGGGTAATAAGAGACAAGGCTAAACTTCCAGATGAATGTAAGGAAGGAGAATATGATACTGATTATTATATTAACAATCAAATAATTCCATCAGTAGAAAAAATATTTGAAGTATTTAACTATAAGAAAGAAGATATATTAATCAAAGAACAAAGTAAATTAGCTCAATTTTAAGATGGATGAAGATCTAGAAAAGATTAAAAAAGCAGGAAGAATTGCGGCAGAATCTTTAAGTTATGGTAAAACACTAATTAAAGAAGGTGCTTCTGTAAAAGAAATTATAGAAAAAATAGAAAAAAAAATAGCTTCCCTTAATGGCAAGCCGGCATTCCCCCCACAAATCTCAATTAATGAAGTAGCAGCACACTTTATACCAGATACAGATTTAGTTCTAAATGAAGGGAATTTAATAAGAATTGATTTAGGCGCTCATATAGATGGTTTTATCGCGGATACAGCAATGACAGTAGAAGTAAAGACAAATAATAATAAAGAATTAATAGCAGCTTCAAGTGAAGCACTTGATAATGCAATAAAAATAATAAATAAAGATACAAAAATTTATGAAGTAGGGAAGGTAATAGAAGAAACCATTAAAAAATTTAATTTTAAGCCTATAACAAATTTATCTGGTCATAGTATAAATACATACAATCTACATAGTGGTCTTACAATTCCTAATTATAATAATAACAACCAAAATAAATTGGGAAATTGTTTAATTGCAATTGAGCCATTCGCAACCAATGGAATTGGCCTAGTCCAAGAAGGTAAATCTTCAAATGTTTATAAATTAGTGAATATTAAACCTGTTCGTGATAAAAATACTAGATTAATTTTAGAATTTATTGAAAAAGAATATAGCACATTGCCATTCTCAAAATTTTGGTTAATTAAAAAATTTGGTTCAATATCTAACTATGCTATAAACATCTTGGAAAGAGAAAATATACTCTATTCTTATCCACAATTAGTAGAAAAAGGTAAAGGATTAGTTAGTCAGGCAGAACATACTGTTTACATTGGTGATAAGGTTATAGTTACGACTAAAAGAGATTAATTTTATTTTCTTTTAAAAATCTTATAAACTATATAGCCTATAATAAAGATTATTATATAAGGAATTATAGCTCCAATAAAAACAATTATCTTAACAATTGTATTTGCCAAGGCCTGTAGTGCTTGTTTTAAAGAATTTATAAACCAATTATCTCCTTCTATTATTGGTCTAGGTTCATGAATATTAATGCTTATTGTTGCAAGATCTGCAGCATCTTGTAAATACTTTATTCTACCTGTTAATTGCTCTATTTTCTCCCTAATATTATTCAATTCTGCTTCTACATTTAATATTTCTTCAACATTATTAGCTTTATCCAAAATTTCTAAAAGTCTTTGTTCAGTTGCCTTAGCATTTTGTAATCTTGCTTGTAAATCAATAAATTCTTCAGTAATATCTTGCCCGGATATTTGTTTAGATTTTACTTCTCCTAATTGTTCTATATTTGAAATTAAAGAATTAAATTGATCTGCTGGAACCCTTATTACTAAATTTCCCACTTTAACTTTGTTTTCAACCCAAGCAGATGAACTAGATATAAAACCACCATGACCTTCTGCTAAAGAAATCAACTTATTAAACTCTGTTAAAAAATCTTTTACTTCAAGTTCTAAACTTGCTGTTTTGATAACCTTCCTATCTATACTTTGGTCAGTAACTGTTCCTCCACTAGAAGAAGTTCCAGCAACTGTAGGAACCGCTATCCCGCCCCTAACTTGTTGTTCGGAAATTCCATCTGCAAAACCTTTTTCAGATAAACTTATTGGAGGAATTTCAATGGACCTTGATATTAATAAAACTACTATTATTCCTATTAACCAATAAAAATATTTTCTCTTTACTTTAATAAGATTTAATATCTTAGTTAAATTCATAGAAAATATCAATAATTAGAAGAATATATAAATCTTTTTATCCAAAATAATTAGTATCTTTTCTTAAAGCAGCTCCTCTAATCTTTTTCATGTATTCTTCTTCTATATTTTTATAATTCTTTAAGTCTTGCTCAGTAACACTTGGTTTAACTCTCTTTAAAGCTGCTTCAAAATGTTTCATAGATACTTGTTCTATTTTTATATTTTCTCTCAAAGCTAATAAAGCTGCCTCTCTACATAAAGCCTCTAAATCAGCTCCAACAAATTTATCTGTTGTTTCTAACAATTTATTTATATTAACATCCTTAGCAAGAGGTATTTTTGCGGTATGTATCTTCAATATTTCTTGTCTTGTCTTTTTATCGGGAATACTTGTGCTAATAATTCTATCAAATCTGCCTGGTCTTAATAAAGCTGGATCAACTAAATCTGGTCTATTAGTTGCTCCTATAACAACAACATCAGTTAACTCTTCTAGCCCATCCATTTCTGTTAGCAATTGTGCAACAACTCTCTCTGTTACCCCAGAATCTGTTGCACCCCCACTTCTTCTAGATGTAATGCTATCTATTTCATCAAAGAAAATTATAGCTGGAGCTACTTGTCTTGCCCTCTCAAAAACCTTTCTTACTCCTTTCTCAGATTCTCCAACAAACATATTAAGTAATTCTGGTCCTTTAACTAAAATAAAATTAGATTCACTCTCTGTTGCAACAGCCTTTCCAAGTAAAGTTTTTCCTGTTCCTGGTGGGCCATAAATAAGAATTCCTTTTGTAGCTCTTATTCCTAATCTCTTAAATGAATTTGGATGCTTTAATGGCCATTCAACAGATTCCTTCAAATCTTGCTTAATATCTTCTAATCCACCTATTTCTTCCCATTTAACATTTGGAGTTTCAACAAAGACCTCCCTCATTGCACTTGGCCTTACAATCTTCAAAGCATATTTAAAGTCTAAATCGGTAACTTTTAATTTCTCTAAAAAGCTTTCATCTATTGGTTTATCTTCTTTAAATTTTAAATCCGGTAATATTCTTCTTAAAACATTCATTGCTGCTTCCTTACACAAAGCTTCTAAATCAGCTCCAACAAATCCATGGCTAATCTCTGCTAATCTATTTATACTTACATCTTTAGTAAGGGGCATATTTCTTGTATGTATTTTTAATATAGATAACCTACCTTTCTTATCAGGCACTCCTATTTCTATTTCTCTATCAAATCTACCAGGTCTACGTAAAGCTGGATCAATTGAATTTGGTCTATTTGTTGCTCCTATAACAATAACTCTCCCTCTTGATTTTAATCCATCCATTGTTGCAAGCAATTGTGCAACAATTCTCCTCTCAACCTCTCCATAAGTTTCTTCTCTTTTTGGTGCAATAGCATCAATTTCATCAATAAAGATTATAGTTGGAGCATTCTTTTCTGCTTCTTCAAATATCTTTCTTATTCTTCTTTCTGCTTCTCCAACAAATTTACTAACAACTTCTGGTCCATTTATTGATATAAAATGTGCATTTGTTTCATTAGCAACTGCTTTTGCTAATAATGTCTTTCCAGTCCCAGGAACACCATATAATAAAACTCCTTTTGGTGGTTCTATTCCTAACTTACTAAATATTTCTGGGTGTTTTAGTGGAAGTTCGATCATTTCTCTTACCTTCTTAACTTCTTCACTCAATCCACCAATATCTTCATAAGTAACATCTATTATTTTTTCATCTACAACTTCTGTAGCCTTAGGGTTAACTAAAACTTCTGTTTGTTCTGTAATAATAACAGCTTGTTTGGGATTAGTATTAACAATAATAAACTTCAACCCACCAAAACCATATCCACCCATAAATCCTTGTTCAATAACATCGAATATATCTTCAAAAGGATTGCCTATTAAATTTGGCCTTCTTCTATTACTTCCGCCCAAAGCTATTTGGTCTCCCTTCACAAGAGATCTTCCAAGTAAACCACTTCTAAATATTTCCGGATCTGCTTGTACCATAACTCCCTGTTGGGCAGGAGCTATTATAATACTCTTAGCCTCTTTAACATCAGCCCTTCTTACCTTAACAATTTCTCCTATACCAGTCTTAGCATTTCTTCTTATAATGCCATCCATTCTTATTATTCCTTGACCAATATCAGCAGGATAAGCTCTGTCAACACTAGCAACAGTTACTCTGCTGCCTTCTACCTCAACAACATCACCAACCCTTACCCCAATCTCCCTCATAGTTTGAGCATCTACCCTAATTATTCCCCTGTAAGCTTCTTCTTGCAGTGCTTCCATCACCTTAAGTTTAATTTCTCTTTGCTGTTTAACTTGTTCTGTCATTTTACTCAACCTTTACTTTCTTTTCTTTTTTATTAGTAGTGGGGATATTAAACTTTTCCCTCATGAAAAATAATCCTAACT
>CAYIXF010000005.1:0-16934 GCA_964367265.1 Candidatus Woesearchaeota archaeon | reverse complement strand
CAAATTTAATTCCAATAACAAATCTTGTATATTCATCTATTTTCTTACTTGCCTCAAACTTAATCTTAGTTGATAATAGTTCTTTCTTTATATTCTCATATTCTCTTTCAAATAAAGAATATTTGTTTTCTTTTACCCAACTTTTTATTAATTTATATAATTCAATAACATCAAAGACAGCTGTTTGTCTAAGTTCAAGATCTCTTACTACATAATTCATTTCCATATATGGTATTTAGAAAGACTAATTAATAAAGTTTTCCTTATTTACTAATGCAATCATCACATAAATATGCTCCTTTAAAATAACGTAGTATTGTAAAAAGACCACAGTCTTCACATTCACCTTCTAAAATCTTACCAAGTTTTCTATCAGACTCTCTTATATTAATATGTTCAACAACTAAATCAAATAATTGTGGTTGGATTTTTAATACATCCCTATGCGTTAGAAATCCTATCATTTTTCCATTTTCTATAACTGGTAGTCTTCTTATACCTCCTTCATTCATCTTTGTCATAGCTTCAAATATATCAACATCTGGGCTTATTGTAATAACATTTATTTTCATTATATCTCGAATAGCAACTTCTTTCGCATTTAAGCCGCGCGCAATAACCTTATCTACAAAATCCTTTTCAGTAACCATTCCAAGTAACTTATTTCCTTCCTGAATAATTAGGCTGCCTACCTTGTTTTTTAACATTATCTTTGCGCCTTCCTCTACGCTTATATCTGGTTTTACGGCTATTGGTTTTTGCGTCATGGCATCCCTTACGCTTATTCCGGTTTTCATTTAACATTATAATAGTTTTTTATTAATAAATATAATTGCATAAAAAGCTATATATCGGAATAGATAAATATTTAAAAATAAGACCATTGAAAAGTGATATGAACTTAAAGGAACTTCGTGAATTAAATTTAAAATTAACAAAGAAAAAGATTAAAGAAAGTGTTACGGAAGATTTTTTAATAATTCAGGTAATTCATACGATAGACGAATTAATAAAAATACTTAACAGATTAATAGAGAATTTAAGGGAGCGTTATAGTTATTATTCATTAAGTGTTTCTAAAATAGAAGATTTAAATGAATTCTTAAATGCTGTAAAAAAGAAAGAGATAGATAAAGAATTAGCTATTGAAAATAAAGAAGATTTAGAAACTATATTAGGTCTTGTTAACTTAGCTGAAGGATTAATAAAGGTTAAAGAGAAACAAGAAAAATACTTAGAAGAATTAACAGAAATGTGTTGCAAAAATTTAAAAGATATTACGGGAACATTAATAGCCTCTAGACTTATAGCAATTGCTAAATCACTTAAAAGATTAGCAGAACTTCCTTCTTCAACAATCCAGATACTTGGAGCTGAAAAGGCTTTGTTTAGACATTTAAGAACTGGGGCTAGGCCACCAAGATTTGGTATAATATTTAGCCATGAAGAAATTACTAAGGCTGAAAATAAAGGAAGGGCTGCAAGAAGATTAGCAAGTAAAATTTCATTAGCGGCAAAAAAGGATTATTTTAGATGAAAGGACTTAATTTGGAAATGGAATTAGACTCACTTTTGTTAGAAAGTGGAATACTTAAAAAAGATTCTTTACACTTTTTTAAAGTTTTAACAACAAAATCTTTTGAAGATACTAAGTTAAACTTGCAAAAACATTCATTGCCATTAGAATATACATGTAATTTATTAAATTATTATGTAAAACCTAGTACTAAAATTTCTTTACATTATGTTATAGATTTACTTGGCTTAGATAAAATAATAACCGGTATAAATTCTAAAAAGTTTGCTGATGATATATACTTTATGGCGGGTATTTTTCCAAAATATTTTGAAAGAAGAATTGTCAGCAAAAGATTCTATTTAAATTATAGTAGAAATATATATTGTTCATTATCAAATGTACAAGGAGATACATTTCATAAACTTTGTAAAAACCTTCCAATCTATGTTAGGGCGTTAAATATAATGAGGGAGAGATACTTAGATGGGTATGCTAAAAAAATGATAAATTCGGATAGGACTTTGCACTAATATGATAGAAAAGACGAAATATAATGGAATTTATTTTGTATGGAAAGGTAAAAGAAAAATATTGCTAACAAAAAGTATAGACAATAAAAATTATTTTGATGAAAAGATACTCGATGGTTATAGGGAATTTATTCCATATAGAAGTAAATTAGCATCCTCTATTGTAAAAGGAATTTCTTTAATGCCTATAAAAGAAAATGATATAGTTTTATACTTAGGAGCTGCACAAGGACAAACTGCAAGCTATGTAAGTGATATTGTTGGTAAAAATGGATTTATTTTTTGTGTTGAAATTTCTCCCAGGGCTTGCAGGGATTTAGTATATTTATGTGAACAGAGAAGCAATATGGCAGCAATATTGGCAGATGCAAATAAACCAGAAAGCTATAAAGATAATATAATTAAGGTTGATATTGTTTATCAAGATATAGCTCAAAAAAATCAAGTTGAGATATTTCTTAAAAATATAGATTTATTTTTAAAACCTAAAGGTTATGCATTAATAGCAATTAAAACTAGGAGTATTGATGTTACAAAGAATCCAAAGGCTATATTTACAGACGTTAAGAAGGAGCTCGAAAAGAAATTAAAGGTAATAGATGTTAAAGACCTAAATCCATTGCAAAAAGACCATTATTTCTTTGTTTGTCAGAAGAGATAGTAAAGCATATTAATTTTTCTACTATACAAATATATATGGAAATAAAAATAAATTCCTATAGCTCTTTTATTGGTTCTATGATAGCTGGTGGGATTGGTAATTATCTTTTATCTTTAACAGATATTTTGCCGTATGTTGATGAAAGGCTTTCATATAAAACTATTAATGAAGATTTTATTTCTTCTATATTTACTGCCGGGCTTGTTTCATTATTTTTAATGAAAAAGCATAAAATAGATTTAGAAGATACAGTAACTAAGTTGTTTTTACCTGGTACTGCTGGCTTATTTGTTGGCTTTAATCTTTATAGATTGATATTTAATACATAAAGCATATTAACCTTTCGTATGTTATTAAATGGCTATGAAAGAAGATAAAAAATTATCTGGAAATTTGCAAGGGGTTAATTTAGTTGGATTACTTCAAATGATCAAACATGAAGGGATTACTGCAAAGGTTAATATTAAAGGGGATGGAAAAGAGGGATATATACATTTGAATAAGGGAGAGATTTGGGATGCAAGGGTAAGTGATTATAATCCTAGATTATCTATATATGAACTACTAAAGTTGAGAGAAGGAAATTATAATTTTGAATTTGATGTTTTACCTTCACAAAGAAGAATAAATGAAAATTTTGATTTTTTGATTATGGATGGTACAAGAATAATAGATCAACATAATGATTTCAGAAAGAAAAATATACCCCCAAAAAATGTATATGTAAGGAAATTTAATACAAAATTATTGGGCATTTTTACTGGAATTACTTTTGGTGCTTTAATAGCAGGATTTTATTTAACAAATCCATATGGTATTGTAAGTAATTTAGAAGCAAGAGGACATTATTATTATGGGAAGAGAATAGCTAAAAGTGAAGATTATAATAAGGCTATAGAAGAATTTAATAAAGCTATTGTGTTAAAAGGTAATTATGAAGATGCAAGGGTTGCCTTAGGAGATGCTTATACTAAAAGAGGTTTATTATATGAAAAAAATAATAATGCTCAAAAGGCGTTAGAAGACTATCAAAATGGAGTTGTATATGGAAGTAGTTTAGCAAAAGATTTACAATCTAATTTAGTAAATAAAATAAAAAAAGAAAAAGTCAAAAAGGTAAAACCTATTAAAAAGATCAAAGCAAAAGTTAAAAGAAAGTAATTATCCAAAAACGTTCTTTAGTTCTTTTTCAAAATCTTCAATTGAGGTAACTATCATTCCTTTATTTTTCTTGGTAAAGTATTCTACTTGTAAATTCACAATAGATCCTTCATTATCTCCAGACAATCTAAAATCTCCACGATAACCTAAAATTGGTTTATGAAGTGCAACAGCATAACCTATCTCAGAAGCTGTTCCGCTATCAACATCGCTGCCATCTAGAATGGCTACAAGTCCATCAGATTTTACAATAGCTAATTCATTATTTTTTCCTATTATAAAATTCATTTTTTGTAAAGCTTTTCTTCTTTCTTTACCATATGGCATATTCATAATGGGTTTAATTAAATCTTGTGTGGTAAGTTTCCATGGATCAAGAATTTCATAGCCAGCCTTCTCAATTAATGGAATTAGTTTACTGTACATGAAATCTCTGCCAGCTTCTGAAAATCCTAGTGGAGAAGCTAAATATAATTTTTTACTTCTTTTTAAATATTTATTCATTTTATAGTAGAGAAATGCATAAATTAATAAATTTATCTTTAACTTTTAATTTAACAGATTAAAAAATCATAAAATTTATATATGACTTGTATATAAGCAATAAATACCATAGCCTTAATTCTAAGGGGGTTTAAAGGGTTAAAAAATGACTAATCAACAACAACCAATATATATATTAGCAGAAAATACTCAGAGGACTAAAGGAAAGGATGCTCAGAGTAATAATATAATGGCTGCAAAGATTGTAGCTGAGACAGTAAGGACTACTCTTGGACCTAAAGGCATGGATAAGATGCTTGTTGATTCTTTGGGAGATGTTGTTGTTACAAATGATGGAGTTACCATACTAGAAGAGATGCATGTAGAACATCCTGCTGCTAAGATGATTGTAGAGGTTGCAAAGACGCAAGAAAATGAGGTAGGTGATGGAACTACTACTGCTGTTGTTCTTGCTGGAGAGCTTTTAAAAAATGCTGAAAGCTTATTAGAAAAAGAAGTTCATCCTACTGTAATTGCTAAGGGCTATAGAATTGCTGCTGAACATGCTAAAAAAGTACTGAATGAAATGGCAGAGGATATATCTGAAAAAGATATTGATTTATTAAAAAATATTGCAATAACTGCCATGACTGGAAAAGGAGCTGAAATGGCAAAGGAATTATTGGCAGAATTAACAGTAAGGGCAATAAAGCAAGTAACTGAAGTTGAGAATGGAAAAATAGTAATAGACACAAGTCATATTAAATTAGAAAAGAAAGTTGGTGGTGGAGTAGAGGATAGTGAACTTATACAGGGAGTTGTATTAGATAAAGGCAGAGTGCATTCTGGTATGCCGCATATTGTAAAGAATGCAAAGATAGCCTTAATAGATTCTGCTATTGAAATAAAAAATCCAGAAACAGATGCTAAGATATCTATAACAAGTCCAGAACAAATACAATCATTTATTGATCAAGAAGAAAAAATATTAAGAAATATGGTTGAGAAGATTTCTAAGAGCGGAGCAAATGTTGTGTTTTGTCAAAAGGGGATAGATGATATTGCACAGCACTTTTTATATAAAAAGGGAATATATGTTGTAAGGAGAGTTAAGCAATCTGATATGGCACAGTTGGCATTGGCAACTAAAGCTAACTTAATAACTAATTTAGATGATTTATCAGCTAATGATTTAGGTCATGCTGGTGTTGTAGAAGAAATAAAAATTGGAGAGGAAGAGATGACTTATATTAAGGATTGTAAAAATGCAAAGGCTGTAACAATATTACTTAAGGGTGGAACTGAGCATGTTGTAGATGAAGTAGAGAGAGCTGTTAAGGATGCTGTAGGGGATATAGCAGCAGCTTTAAAGATAGGGAAGGTTGTTGCTGGTGCAGGAGCAACAGAAATAGAAGTTTCTAAGCATTTAAGAAAATTCTCTACTACACTATCTGGAAGAGAGCAGTTAGCAGTAATAGCATTTGCAGATGCACTAGAAGTCATACCGAGAACATTAGCAGAGAATTCTGGATTAGATCCAATTGATGTTGTAACAGAATTAAAGGTAGAGCATGATAAGGGAAAGAAATGGGCTGGGATAAATGTATTTACGGGAAAGGTAATGGATTCTTGGAAGGCTGGGGTAATAGAGCCATTGAAGATTAAAACTCAGGCTATTAAGAGTGCTTCTGAGGTTACAGAACTAATATTAAGAATAGATGACATAATTGCTGCATCAAATTTAGGTAAGGGTGAACCTATGCCGCATCCTGGAATGGGGGGAATGCCTCCCGGCATGATGTAATATAACTTCTTCTATTATATATTTTTAAGTATAAAAAAGCTTTAATAATTAAGAATTCTAATGCAAATTATGTTTGGTGATAACGTTTATAATAATTTTGTGCACAATATAAAAAATAAATATAGCGGGATTAAAATACCACCTGAGAGAGAATGTAGCGTATATATGCCTTCTGAAGAAGAGATTAAAAAGTATTATGAAATGTACATAAGGCCTTTTTTGGAAGAAATAATAAAAAATAGTAAGTTTAGTATAAAATATTTAATTGCACGCTTATTAATGAGCAAGGATAGAAATTGTAGGATTATTTCAAAACATATAAAAGAAGACTTTAAAGATAAAATAATTACAGATAAGACTTTAGAAAGATTAATATCTATTGATGCTGTATAATTCAGTGTATTGTAATGTTAAAGGGCGTTAGAAAAAACACCTAAATATTTCTTAGCGACCTCCTCTCCACCATAAAGGGTTGCCCTTCTGGCAACTGCTTACTGCGTTCGCAGCGGGGCGCCCCCCGACTAAAAAATCTGCAAATTTCATTACATATGCGGCAAGGACACTAGCTACGCTGACTGGATTCCTCGTATTAATTATTATTCTAAAGTAGTAACAAATAGAAAGGTTTATATATAGGTAAATTTTACTACTTTATACTATGAAGAAAAAAATTAGTATTAGCATAGAGGAAGAAACTATCACAGAATTAGAAGAATATGTTAATGAAGGCACTTTTAGAAATAAAAGTCATTTAATAGAACTTGCTATAAATAAATTTTTGGAGAATAAGAAAAATGGGTTACAAAGCTGAACCTTTAGAGACAAATTTTGGTAAGGGAATTAAGATAGAGAAAGACAGAAGAAGCTATGAACAATTTAGTTGTAAAGAGGGTTTATTTGTAAGAGTTTATCAATTACCTGAGAAGGACGAAGATGGACGATTAGTAAATACAGATTATCATGGGGCGATCTTTAGAGCACATTTTCAAGATACAAATCAGGATTATGAACAATTTAGGGTTTTAACCGAAAGATTACAACAAGCGTCAGGTGAAGAAGTTCCTAATTCAAAAGCTCAATTTATGGATTATATTTCTCATAGTGGATTAGAGCAAGAACTTTCAAGAATCGGTGCTAATGTTAGGATCAATCTGAAAAATAGAAAGGATTTACCCGAAGCCGCTCTTTCTTGGATAAATCTTAAAAGCCATTTAGGAGGTTTAGTATCAGATGTAGCATTGTATTTAGGAGGATTTGCTTTACTTGCTAATGCTTGCGAGGGAAAAGATTTAGTATTGGAACTTCCATTTTACGGAATAATTGTTCCAGTTGGTGAAGCAATATTTGGATTAGTGGGTGGTGGATCTGGAGATGCTCCTTGGAGGTGGTGTGGACCATTACATGCACCAGCATTCGTCCCTTCATGGTTTTACTATAAGGATAAGCCAAAACATCCGACATACATTTTAAATAAATTCATACAGAACTATCAAAGATTAGAGGCAATGGGAACAAGTGTTGAAAATCAAAGGCAATATGCAAAACAAAGTAAAAAGGTAGACAGATATTTTGGAGTTCTTAAAAGTATGTTCCCATTTACAAAACATCAAAGAGGATTTTCAATAACTTACGATAGTCCTAATAGAGACAATGTAATTAGTTTTTTTGATTATGTTTTAGAAGGTGGAAATGTTCCACAATTACCAAATCCTCGGACAGGAGTTAAAAATAAGAAACCAAGGATACAAAAAGAACCTGTAAAAATAGAACCAGTTGAAACAAACTTCATAAATCCATGGGAAGTTCAAATTCCTAAATTATGAGAAAAGAAAAATGAATTATACAATAGACTTTCAAGATAGAAGGGCAGTAGTTGTTGATTTAGAAAATGGTCAAACTCGGGCAGTAGTTAATTATCCTGAATTAAGGGATGAAATTGCTTTGCCTGTTCGTTATCCAGTTACTTCTTTAGATGAGAAATTATTAGGAACTGTTAGTTCATACTTGCCTGAAAGAAGTAGGGTTATGATGAGAAATGGCAATCAAAGTTCGACTTTAATTATTGGTGGAAATGGAGAACTTATTTTAAAAAAAGGAAGTAGGAGATATGATATTGGAAAATTGAGTTTAGATGAGTTGGCAAATCAAGAAGCAAAACAATTAAGACAAGCTGGTTTTTCACATGGTTATAAACTTAGAAGTTCAGAAGAAACTGGAATATTACAATATTTTGAAAAAGATGGATTATCAAGAGCAGTTTTAGCTTTAGACACGTCAGATTATATAGCATTCTTACCAATAGTTATTTATGATAGAATCAAACAGGATGTTGGGGGAAGAACTGTGAAAAAACAAGTTCCTGTTAAAAAATCTCAGAAGGTTAATAGAGAAATTTTAGAAGGGCCTTTTGTAAAATTTGTAAAAGAACATTTCCAACCAAGAGCAATTAAAGGAGTATTTCCTTATCAAGACCAAGAAGGAGAGAAAGATAGATTTTTTGAATATTTAGATCAGGGAATAAGACCTGTTATCCTTAATGGACCTACCGGAAATGGTAAAACAGTTTTATCAAGGGATTATGCATGTAAAAGAGGACTTCCATTTTATTTTGATACGGGAAGCACTTCATTTAGACTTTCAACAGCAATAGGAAAATTTGTTCCAAGTCCGGGAAATCCAACATTCTCACCTGGCTCTTTAACATTAGCGGCAATTCATGGAGGAGTTTATGTTTTGGAAGAAATGCCACCAATCCCCCAAGATGAATTAACCGGATTAAATATATTTTTAGAAACTGGTGAATTACCTCTTATAACTCAATTCGGACATGAAGTTGTTGTAGCTCATCCTAATTTTAGATTTGTAGCAACAGGAAATTTTCACAGCAATTATACAACAAATGAATTAAACGACGCTTTGTTACAAAGATTTTCTCAATTAAAAATAGGTTACCCATCAAGAGATAATACTGTTGATATTTTACAGGCAAGAGCTCATGGATTAGATTATGAAACAGCAGAACTTATAACAGATGTAGTTGAAGAGATGAGACCAGAAGCAAGAAAGTTTTCAAAAGATTTGGGATTAAAAGGAGCAGTTGAATTAGCACAAAGAATTAGAATGGGAACTGATATCCAAATGAGAGAATTATTTGAAGATAATATTGTTAATCCTTTAACAACATATGAAAACAATATCGAGAGAAGAGATGGAAAATTATATACTAAATTAATGAATATTGTAGATAAATATGTTTAGGAGAAAAAATGGAAAAGGAATATATTACAAGATATCCAACAATTGAATTAGATCAAAGAGATTTAACTCAAGCACTTAGTTCTATGCTAAATTGTAGACGGTATTTAGAAAGTTTAGGTTTTCAAGAAAGAACAGGCATAGATTATGATCACGATATTAACACTATTGGGGGGGGATATGGAAAAATCGTTTTTCCAGATGGGTCAGAAGTAGATGATGGGGATTTTATAAATTCAAATAGCCGTGATTCTTTAATTGAAAGAATGGTCTTAAAAAAGGCTGTTTTTATTCTAACCTATGGTGGATATGATAATAGAGAAAGATCCCGTGTTGTAAGAACAACCTTTGGGGATAAGGCATATCATTTTTTCTTGTCTGTTATTGATACAACAAAAGAAAAGGCAGGATTTCCATGGAAATTATTTAAATCAGAACCAGAACAATTTGCTAATAGGTTTTACATGAGATTAAGAAAACAAATCATAACAGACCAAGACCTCGAAGAATTTGCAAAATACCAACAAGGCCTCGAAGATGCAATGAGACAAGAGACTCTTTTAGTGTATTCTCCCAAAGTCCCACAAAGAAAAAGACCTCAACCTCAAGGGGTAGGAGTCCCAAAAGTTGAAACAAACTTCATAAATCCATGGGAAGTTCAAATTCCTAAATTAGGTAAAAATGAGTAAAAATGTCCATTGTAAATACAAGCAAATTATCAGGAAGATTAGAAAAGTTAATAGATTTTAGAGTTGGAGAAGGAGCATCTGAAAGGCATCCAATTGTATTGCAAGGAAATAATTCTTGCCCAGCTACTGATGGAACACAAGTTTTTCTACCTAGAAGAGAAAATCATTTTGTATCTGAAAAAGATAATGAATCATTAATAGCAAATTCAACAGCACACGAGGCGGACCATATTAGGGAAATAAATGAATATTTTGGAGAAGAAGTAGAGCAATTAAGAGGACAAGAAACTAACTTAGTTCAAGAGTTTCATCAAAGAAATTATTCAGAATTAACAGAAAATCCTGCTTTAGTTGGTTGGATAGATAATATTGTTAAGGATAGAAGAATTGATGCTAAAAGAAGAGAGCAACTTCCAGGAGTTAAGAAACATTATGAAGAAGTTTTAGCACCTGCTGCTGAATATTTAAGACCAAGTGTTAAAGGAATGTCCAAATTAGATGCTTTTAGAGAACAGTATTTACAAAGAGCTTTAATTGGAAGAGTTGTTGATCCAATTCCAGAAGAGCATAGAGATTTACTTGAAGAAATTGTTTCCTTAACTAAGACTGCAGACTCTATTCAAAGAGATCCAGAAGTTGTAAGTAGAATATATCAGAGACTTAAAGAAAATTTTGATATTACCCAACCCATTTCAAGACTTCCTCCAATGTTTGGAACAGGAAATCATTCTCAACCAAATACTGGAAGTCCACAGCAAGGTTATGGAAAAGAAGTAAAGCCAAGAGAAGGTAGAGAAGAGGGGAAAAGACCAAAAAAGTTAGATAAAGGGGGGGGAAAATTATACAAACCAAGCGAGAAAGAAGACGATAAATCGGGAAATGAAAAAGATAAAAAGAAAGAGGATGAAGGGATAGGCAGAGATGATAAGGATAGAACAAGCTTATATCAACAAGCCCAAGATAAATATGGAATTAGAATTCATGTTGTTGAACCACAATTTACAAGCGAAATGACACAGAGAGAAGAAGGTCTTAGAGATAGGTATGCGGGAGAAATTGAAAGTATGAAAAGAATTTTTAGACAATTACAACTTAAATATTATGGAGATAAAAGAGATTTTCAAGGTCAAGAATTAAACTATGAAGATTATATGCAATCTGAATTAGAATCAAGAGTTACAGAAATTAAAGGAAATGGAAGATGTTTTAGAAGAGATACGCAAAACGAACAAAGACCTGCATGGGCTGTTTTAGCAGATATTACTCCATCTACTGAAGAACATAAAATTCTTGAGCGGGTAAGAGCAGGATTGTTCATCAATGCTGAAGCTTTAGGTGTAACTGATTGGCCAATTGGATTATTTGGATTTTCAGATAATGTTCTTTATGTGATAAATGATTTTCCAGAGAGATATGATTCAACAAGCTCAAATAAGATTATGGCTTTGAAAAGGGAAGATGATGGTGGAACTTATTTAGGCCCTGCATTAAGAACTATTGGAAGTTTGTTAAAAAAACAAAGAGAGCATCCAAAAGGAATAACCATTATCACAGATGGAGAAGACGAAAACTTTGATGACGCAAAAGCTGCAATGCGTGAAGTATATGATCAAAAAATGTATCCTTTCTTAGTTGTAATAGGTAGAGAATTTGAAAAGTATGCAAAGGATTTAACTGAGGACATAGGGTCAGACCACTATACTGTAATTGACAGAAATAAAGTTTATGACCTTCCTAATGAGGTGTTTAGATTATTTAAAACATTTGGAATTGCAAGATAAGATGGCACAATATTTAGTAAAGACAAACAAAGATGAGAAGAGAACTTATATCTTGAGAGTTGGAACTCCTACTGAAATTGCTGGAATTATTTATACGGATTTTAATCTTAATTTAGGAAATAGAGATATCTCAACAGAAGATATTGTAAATCCTTTGTCAAATAAATCAATAGCAAGAGTTGAATTATATCAACATGGAAATATTGTTGCTGTTAGGTCCAAAAGAAAAGAACTTTTTGCATATACTCAGAATGGAGAATGCAAAGAAGAGGGGATAATTATTCCATATAGAAAAATGGTTAAAGATGTTTTATTATCAAGACTAGAGTATAAAGCATTGGAAGAAATCGGTCTTACACATGCTTATTTTTTAGGAGATAGGTCTTCATTATCTCAAGTATTTTGTTTCGAAAAAGATTCTGACGTATCGGGGGTTATTCATTCAAGGGAACCCGATGATCTTTCTGCATTAAAGGGATTGTCATTAATTCTTGCTCAAAGGATTGAGGATCAAGAGTTTATATTTGAATTTATGAAAAAATGATAAGTATATCACAAGGAAAAATAAGATTGGAAAATAAAGTTTTAGATTTAGCTACTTTTCAAGTTAGACCTAAAGCAACTGAACATGATTTAGAATCATATTATGATGATTTTATCGATCATGCTGAAGAAGTTGGAAATTATTTTGAAGATAGAACTACTTTTAATAGAACTTTAAAAGATGCTTCTGAAGAAAAACGTCCAAAATTTGTTCCAAAAAATCCAAAATATCCTTCTATGTGGGCTTTTAAAACAACATTTATGCCATTTGATTTTTTAAGACCTTCAAAAAGAAGATTACATGATGAATATTTTATAGCTGCTCATTGTATTACAGCCATTCCAAGAAAAACAAAACCAGAAGAAGGAGAAAAGTCTTTAGATGAAAGATTAAGAGACGATATTGCAGAGAAATTTAGACAATATCCAAACTATGAGGGAATAATTGAGGTTCCTAATGATAGAACTCCTCCAGAAACCAAGTCTACTATTTTCCACGAATCCTTACATTATTTAATTATTAGATATCAAGCAGAAACAGGAAGAAATTTTGTTAATGCTTTTATAAGAGAAGATTTACCCCAACTTGAAAAGTATCAAGCTGAACATGCAATACATGAGGGGGCTGTAGAAATTTTGACAGATAAACTATTAACGCACGACCCCGATGCACAATTTGAAAATAGGTGGCTTCATTATTCTTTGAATGATAGTTTTAGATCTTTGGCAATGGGAAGTTCTGCTGTTGCTACGGGGATTTTAGTGGGGTGTTCAATAACTCGACCTTATTTATTACCATTAGCATTGGTTTCTGGAAGAATTAGAGACTATATAATTGAGAGGCATAAAAAATCTAAGAAAGAAGAAATATTAAGGCCATTTGAATATCCTCAATTTAAGATTTAAGATTAAATCTTGTTCAGTTTAATCGAAGATACAAGTTAAAGGATATCCTATTTTATGCCTAAATTGTAAATCTGCTTATTGGTATAAACTTAAGAAAAAGAAGAATTAATTTTTTTAAACCAAATAACTCCCCCTTACGTTACAATGCAATAATTCAGAAAGCTTTTTATAGGTAAATATTGTTATTAAATCATGGCAAATGAAAAGATAAGTCTTCCTTCAGGCGGTGGGGGTTTAGTAAGGTATTTTGAGGATTACAAAAGCAAGATAGAGTTTAAGCCTCATTATGTAATAGTGTTTATTGTATTAGTAATTATTTTAGAAATATGGTTACATAAGTCTAGGTATTTTGGATAATTTTATAAATGTCCTTATTCTAAATCTACATGAAAAATGATGCCTAAGATAAATCCAAAGATGCTTGAAAAGGCAATGAAGCAGTTTGGGATAAAAGAGGAAAAAATAGATGCCCTAGAAGTAATAATAAAGACAAAAGATAAAGATTTGGTTATTAAAAACCCAACAGTATCTAAGGTAAACATGATGGGTCAAGAGACAATACAGGTTATCGGAAACATTACAGAATTATCTGCTGTAAGTGAAGAAGATATAAAAACAGTAGCTGAACAAGCAGATGTAAGTTATGAAATAGCTAAGAAAACTTTAGAAAAAAATAAGGGTGATTTAGCTAAGAGTATTTTAGAACTTAAGGACTAAAATGTCTTATACAGAATTCTCAACAGAAAATGCAAATTATATATTGCAATTGGGTAATCATATAACAGAGAATAAACATGACATTAATATGTTCAATGGAATTGATGCATTAGTTATTGAGACCGGTAATAATTCATTAGAAGATATGATTCGTATAAGAGGAATTCCTCAAATGAATAAGCCTATAGAATATTGTAAATATAAGAGTATTCCTATTTTTAGTGTAGATATAGGTCCTAACTTTAATGGGTTCTTGAGAACTATTGCTAGTATGGTTTTAACTTTTCCATTAGACTTTAGGTGTAATTATTATGCATTTAAAGAAGAGAAAATTAATAATACGTTTAAGAGATTACATGCCGATTTTAATTTTCTTGCTCAACATCCAGCAAGTGAAGGAAGAAATGCAATAAATGCTAGGAAAATAGAAGAGTTTGTTGTGCCTATGCTAGTTAAAGTTTTAAATAAAGAACGTCCAAAGATTGGAATGGTTTTTGGTGCGGGTCATACAGGACTAGAATATGATCTAAAATCTAAGAAAAGAAGGGATTTTACAATATGGAATTATAGAAATTTTAATTTTGGTAAATATGCTGGTTTTTATAAAGAAAAATTAAATATAGTAAGTATGGCGCAGTATAATATTGTATGGGGTAAACCTTTAGGATGGATCTTTGTAAAATATAAAACTGTATGCACCAAAAAATTTTTATAGTTTGCCTTTCTTATTTATCTATGGATAGCAAGGCAGAAATATATTTGAGTAACATTTTAGAAAGGTGTAAGAAGTCAGAAGATTTATTAAAAATGCTTCCTGGTCTTCTTGATCAGAAAAAAATAGCGGAAGCTATAATCGTGCTATCGTCTGTATTGGGGGGAATGACCGCAAACTCTGAAGAAACAGTTTATATCCTACAACGCCTCGATGATGCCATTTCAGACTTAACTGAAAGAAAAAGCAAGACAGTGCATTGAATTGGTTTTGCCTAGCTACAAGTCAATAACGATAGCCCCTACCGTTGCATTTTACACATTCGATTGGGAATGTTCCATATTTTAGGTAGCCAGTACCTTCACAAGAGCTTCTTTGATTTTTCTCTCTGCCTTTCTCAAAATATCCTGCGCCTGAAGGAGCCTCTTTTTAAACTGCTGGATATCAAGTTCCATTATATCACCCCTGTTTTATTAGTTTATAAAGATGGGTTTATCGCCTTGAGACCAATAAACTTTATTAACTTCCATACTTTATATATTAAATGGAAAAGTTCCAGGAGCACTTGCAGTTAGCAAATAAGGCCTTTCAAACAGCAGACCATTTAATTTATGTTACATATCCGTTATTAAAAGAGGTAAAATTAATTATACCCATAGCAGAAAATCTTTATTCAACTGTTATTAATTTAATGGACGCTGTTCTAGAGTACGATAGACTGTATAAAAGGATAGATTTATTAGTTGACAACTTTGATGTAAGGCTGGATATATTTAAGAGTAATTGCAGTAAGAGGTATAATATAACAAAAGAGCATATAGATTTGATAGTAGAGTTAAGAAATATAATTCAGCATCATAAAAAAAGTCCTATGGAATTTATAAGAGGTGATAAATTCGTTATAGCTTCATCCAACTATAGTTTGAAAACAGTAAATCTAAATAATTTGAAAGTGTATCTTACTAAAGTAAAGCAGTTATCGATGAAGATTAACGAAATATTAAAATGGCAGTAGATATAGATTTTATAGAAGAAAATATTAGGGAAGAAATTAAAAGAGCAGACCATATAGTATATGTAACATTAAAATATACAAGGACATGCGATGTTATAAAAAATGTTATAAAAAGATTAATAAATGCCTTTGATATGGGAATATTGGAGCTTTTGGAATTGAGAAAAGAAGAAGGAAAAATAGATATCATACCAAAATCTCCTTTAGCTAGATTAGGGCTTTTAGAAAATGTATTTAAAGTTAGTGTGAAAGATTATATAAGGCTTTATAACCTGCTAAAGAAGATAGATAAGGGTGAATATACAAAAAGGGATGAATATAGAAAAGGAGTTACATTAATAGTAAAAGATAAAAAGCCTGTTGAAGTTAATATGGTAATATTAAAAAGTTACTTTGAAAAAACTAAGGACTTTATTAAATTTATAGAAGAGGTTAAAGCAGAATGACGCAATTTCTTGGAGTAATGTCTGGAAAAGGTGGAGTAGGAAAAAGTACAAGTACGATTAATTTAGGAGCTGCATTAAATTCTTTTGGTAAGAATGTAGCAATAATAGATGCGAACTTAACAACACCAAATATTGGACTACATTTGGGAGTTCCAATTGTTCCAATTACATTACATGATGTATTAAAGGGAAGAAATCATATAACAGAAGCAATGTATTTACATCCATCTGGAATGAAGGTTATACCAGCAAGTATTTCGATAGATGATTTAAAGAATGTTGATCCTGATAGATTAAGTAAAGTATTTGGTGATTTAAGTGAGGTAGATATAGCCTTGGTAGATAGCTCTGCCGGATTAGGTAATACTTCAATAGCAGCATTAAATGCAGTAGATGATGTAATTATAGTTACAAATCCTGAACTTCCTTCTGTAACAGATTCATTAAAAACAGTAAAATTGGCTGAGAGATTTGGAAAGAATGTTATAGGTGTAATAGTAACAAGGGTAAGTGATAAGCTAGATATGTCTATTAAAAACATTGAAACAATGCTTGATAAAAAGGTAATAGGAATTGTTCCAGAAGATAAAAGTATTAAATCTGCTTTATTTAAAAAGGATGCTGTTGTACATACTCATCCAAAAAGCAATGCTGCAATTGCTTATAAAAGGATAGCTGCAAGATTAATTGGAAAGCATTATCAAGAAGAGAA
>CAYIXF010000004.1:13387-17589 GCA_964367265.1 Candidatus Woesearchaeota archaeon | reverse complement strand
AAGAAAATATGAATAAATTTAAACATCTTTACAATATTTTAGCAGATAATATAGAAGAAATAAATAGTGGTATAAATACAACATTAATTCAAGTATAAACCAAACCTTTAAAAATACTTCTTTATTAAGTTGCCTTTATGACAATAAGACAACCAATAATAACCGTAATGGGCCATGTAGATCATGGTAAGACCTCTTTGCTAGATAGAATTAGGCAAACTGCAATAGCTAAGTCAGAAGCCGGAGGCATAACACAAAAAATATCCTCAACCAATATAACACTTAACACAATTAAAAGAATTTGTGGATCTTTACTTGATACGCTGAATATTAAATTAACTATACCAGGCTTACTATTTATAGATACACCAGGTCATGCAGCATTTAATAATCTAAGAAAAAGAGGTGGTAATTTAGCAGATATAGCAATTCTTGTTATAGATATCAATGAAGGAATTAAACCACAAACACTCGAATGCATAGATATTCTAAAACAATACAAAACACCATTTATTATTGCTTTAAATAAAATAGATTTATTATCGGGTTGGAGATCTAATCAAAATCCACTAATAAAAAATATTAGCATACAAAGTGATTACATTAAAGAATTATTGGATAAAAAAATATATGAACTCGTATCAAGGCTTTATGAACTTAAATTTAATTCAGAAAGATTTGATAGGGTAGAAAATTATACTAAACAAATAGCAATTATACCAATATCAGCTAAAACTGGAGAAGGAATACCAGAATTATTAATGGTTATAACTGGATTAGCCCAAAAATATTTAGAAAAAAGTTTAAAAACAGAAGTAAAAGGCAATGCAAAATGTACTATTCTTGAAATTAAAGAAGAAAAGGGAATTGGTTTAACTTTAGATGCCATAATATATGATGGAACACTAAAAGTTGGAGATAAGATAGTAATAGGAAGTTTAACTCAACCAATTATTACAAAGGTTAAGGCCTTATTTGAACTAGAAAAAAATAAATTAAAAAGCATTAAAGAAGTAACAGCTGCAGCTGGATTTAAAATATTAGCCCAAGATATAGAAAACGTTGCGGCCGGTATGCCATTAATTTCAACTATAAATATAGAAGAAGCTAAAAAAGAAATAAAAAAAGAAGTAGAAGAAGTTTTAATAGAAACAGATAAAGAAGGAATTTTGGTAAAAGCAGATTCTCTCGGATCACTAGAGGGATTAATTAATTTTGCAAAAGAAAATAATATAAAAATTAAAAAAGCATCTATAGGAGAAATAACTAAAAAAGATATATCAGAAGCCTCTGCAGAAGAAAATATACTTAACAGAGTAATTCTGGGATTTAATATAAAACAAATTAGTTCAGACGATGTTAAGATATTTACAAGTGATATAATATATAAGTTAATAGAAGATTTTAAAGAATGGACAACAAAAAAAGAAAAAGAAATTTACGTTAAAAAACTAAAAGGAATAATAAGGCCTTGCTGTATAAAAATTCTACCCCATTCTACATTTCGTAAAAGTCATCCTGCAATAGTTGGTATAGAAGTTTTAGGAGGAACTTTAAAAGTAGATGTTCCTCTAATGAAAGATGGTAAATCTTTAACTTATGTAAAAGCCATGCAATCTGAAGGAAAAAACATAAGTGGGGCTGAAAAAGGGAAACAAATAGCTATAAGCTTACCGGGTGTTATAGTTGATAGACAAATAAAAGAGAACGATATACTTTACTCTGATATATCTGAAGATAATTTTAGAAAGCTTAAAGAATTGAAAAACTATTTAAATAGTGACGAAATAAAGCTTTTAAAAGAAATAGCAGATATAAAAAGAAAATATAATCAATTATGGGGGGTATAAATATGGAAGTAAAAATAGTTATCAACGATGTTAAAACAGGGAAGACCTATCAAAGGGCTTTAGACAACCCATTACTTAATAAAAAGATAGGCGATACAGTAGAGGGAAATATAATAGGTTTAAATGGTTATGAACTAAAAATAACTGGTGGTTCTGATTCTGCTGGGTTTCCAATGAGACCAGAACTACAAACAACAGAAAGAAAAAGATTACTAATAACAGATAATAAGAATTTAATAGAGAAAAAATTATTCAGAGGGAATACAATAAGCGATCAAACAGCACAGATAAATACTAAAGTTGTTAAATATGGTCCTAAGCCAATTATAGAGCTATGGAATATAGTAGAGAAACCAAAAGAAAAACCAGAACAAAAAGTTGAAAAAACTGGAGAAATAAAATCAGAAAAGAAAGAAGAGAAAAAATGAAGTATAAAACTAAAAGTGCAATTATTGGAAGAAAGAAGAAATTAAATGAAAATAGCCTAGTTAGACCAATTTTTATAAGCCTTTTTAATAAAAATAATCCACAACATAGCAAAGAAGCACCAACTAAAATATTAGAATTTAATGTTAAGGAAGTAAAGATAAAGAATCTTAATTTATCATATCTACCACATGGAAACGATCTTATAATTAATAACCTTTCTAACATATCTGTATCTAAAAATAAAAAAATAATTTTATTAACAGGCAAACAAAGCAGATGAAGGGAAATATACAACCAGAAATAAATATAGGTCTTATAGGCCATGTAGATCATGGCAAAACAACTTTAACACAATGCTTAACAAGCAAATGGACAGATACGCATTCTGAAGAAATTAAAAGAGGTATAACAATAAGACTAGGTTATGCAGATGCTACATTCTATAAGTGTACAAAATGCAATAGTTATAGTATAACTGAAAAATGTATTAAGTGCAATTCTAAAACAGAAATAACAAAAAAGATTTCCTTTGTAGACGCTCCAGGGCATGAATCCCTAATGGCAACAATGTTAAGTGGAACAGCTATAATGGATGGTGCTTTATTATTAATAGCCGCAAATGAACCATGTCCACAACCACAAACAGAAGAACATCTAATAGCATTAAATATAATCGGAGTAAAAAATATAATAATAGTACAAAATAAAATAGATTTAGTATCAAAAGAAGAAGCTATAAAAAACTACAAAGAAATAAAAAATTTTGTAAAGGGTACAATTGCAGAAAATGCTCCAATTATTCCATTATCAGCTAAATATAATATAAATATAGATACATTGATAGAAGCTATATTAACAGTTATAGAAACTCCAAAAAGAGATTTAACAAAAGATCCATTAATGTTTGTTGCAAGAAGCTTTGATGTAAATAAACCAGGAACAAATATTAAAGATTTAGTTGGTGGAGTACTTGGTGGGTCTATAAAGCAAGGTATATTAAAAGTTAATGATGAAATAGAAATAAGACCGGGTATAAAGACAGAAGAACATGGTAAAACAATATGGAAACCAATCATAACTAAAATACTTGATCTAAAAGCTAGTGGTGCATCTTTTGATTCTCTGCAACCAGGTGGCTCTATAGGGTTACTTACAGCATTAGATCCTTATCTAACAAAATCAGATAGCTTAATAGGAAATTTAGTAGGGCATATTAATAAATTACCCTTGGTATGGTACGAACTTACAATAGAGCCTAAATTATTACAAAGAATAGTTGGAGCTAAAGATAAACTTGTAGTTGAGCCTATTAAAAAAATGGAAACATTAATGCTAAATGTTAACTCAGCAGCAACTGTGGGTATAGTAACAGAGTTGCATAAAAATAAGATTCATGTTAAGTTAAAGATTCCCATATGCGCAGAAGAAAATTCAAGAATAACTATATCTAGAATGATGGGCACAAGATGGCGTTTAATAGGGTGGGGTAATATAAGTAAATAAATTATTCAATAGTCTTTGCCAGATTAACTAGTTTATCTCCTTCTTCAATTCTTATTAACTTTACTCCCTGGGTATTTCTACCTATACTAGAAACATCTTTCATTGGAATTCTAGCAAGTATTCCTTTCTTTGTTATTAACATAACATCATCGCTATCGCTGATAGTCTTTATTCCAACAACCTTACCATTCCTCTCACTTGTTATAATATTAATAACCCCCTTTCCTCCCCTTCTTATCAACCTATATTCACTAATCAAAGTTCTCTTTCCATAACCATTTTCTGTAACAGTTAACAAAGTTTTATTCTCATCAGCAATGTCCATTCCTATAACACTATCATTTTCTAATTCTACACCAATAACACCTACAGAATTTCTTCCTACTGGCCTTACATCATTCTCATCAAATTTAACAGCCA
>CAYIXF010000004.1:4809-13287 GCA_964367265.1 Candidatus Woesearchaeota archaeon | reverse complement strand
ATAGAATTTGCTTGTAATTCTGTAAGCTTAAAATTACTTAATAATTCATTTCTTGCAATCTCAACATTCTTAGAACCTTTAATTAATTTTATAACATTGTCTATATTATTTAATGCTACAATTAATCCTTCTAGAATATGAATTCTTTCTCTTGCCTTATTAAGCTCAAATTGTGTTCTTTTTGTAACAATATCCTTTCTATGTAAAATATATTGATGTATAATATCTTTAAGCGTTAATATTTTTGGCTGATTGTTTACTATAGCAAGCATAATTATACCAAAAGTACTTTCTAGCTGTGTATGCTTGTAAAGCTGATTTAGCACTGTGTCAGCATTTACCCCAGATTTTAGTTCTATAACAAGTCTTATACCCTTTCTGCTGCTTTCATCCCTTATATCAGAAATACCTTCTATCTTTTTATCTCTTACAAGTTCTGCAATAGTTTCTATAAGCAACGTCTTATTTAATTGATAAGGAATTTCTGTTACAACTATTCTTTCTCTATTCTTTACCTGCTCTATGTTTGTTTTTGCCCTTACCTTAATTAATCCTTTACCAGTTCTATAAGCATCTTTAATTCCCATACTTCCACATATATAAGAACCAGTTGGAAAATCAGGACCCTTTACTATATTCATTAATTCTTCTATTGTTATGTTTGGATTATCAATTTGCAATATTACAGCATTTATTATTTCTAGAATATTATGTGGTGGGATATTTGTTGCCATTCCAACAGCTATTCCAGAACTTCCATTAATTAACAAATTTGGTAATTTTGATGGTAAAACAATAGGCTCTTTTAAGCTATTATCAAAATTTGGAATAAAATTAACAGTATCCTTGTCTATATCTTGCAATATCTCCTCCGCTATCCTACTCAGGCGTGCCTCGGTGTAACGCATATGCGCTGGTGAATCTGCATCAATACTACCAAAATTTCCTTGTCCATCTATCAAAGGGTACATTAAAGAAAAATCTTGAGCCATTCTAACTAAGGCTTCATAAACAGGAGCATCACCATGTGGATGAAACTTACCCATAGTATCTCCAACAATTCTTGCACATTTTTTAAATGGCTTATTATGCTGCAATCCTAACTCATTCATTGCATGCAAAATTCTTCTTTGAACTGGTTTAAGACCATCCCTAACATCAGGCAATGCTCTAGCTATTATAACAGACATAGCATAAGCTATATAATTCTCCTTCATCTCTTCTTCAACTAATCTCTGTTTAATTTCCATTTTAAATATCCAAATTTTTTACCTGTTTTGCGTATGTTATAATAAATTCTTTTCTTGGTTCAACATCTTCTCCCATCAAAATTGAAAATATTCTATCAGCCTCAACAGCATCTTCTATAGTTACTTGTTTTAGTATTCTTGTTTCAGGATTCATTGTAGTTTCCCATAACTGTTCTGGATTCATTTCTCCTAATCCCTTAAATCTTTGAATCTCAACATCTTTACCTAGTGAAGAAACTAATTCAGCAAGTCTTTTATCATCATAAACATAATATCTTTCTTTACCTTTTACTATCTTATACAAAGGAGCTTGTGCTATATACAAGTATCCTGCCTGTATCAATGGTTTCATATGTCTATAGAAGAATGTTAAAAGTAAACAAGATATGTGTTGACCATCAACATCAGCATCTGTCATAATTACTATTTTATGATATCTAACCTTATTTATATCAAATTCTTCTCCCACACCAGTACCAATAGCAAAAATTATTGTAACTATTTCATTATTCTTAAATATCTTGTCTAATCTTGCCTTCTCTACATTTAGTATTTTACCTTTAATAGGTAATATAGCTTGATAAGCCCTTTCTCTTGCTTGTTTTGAGCTATTATGGACAAATACACCGCATGCTAAAGCAAAGTTATGGGTTTCTGGAATTTCTATATCATATACATCAATTTTTTCCTTTAATTTTATTATCTCTTTTATTTTATGGTTGTAATTATTTACAGCTTCTACAAATATAGCTTCATCATTATTAAAGAATCTTTCTTTGAATGTTTCCATCTTAAGCAAACTTTTATCTTTAATTTTTATTCTAATCTTATCATATTCATCTAGAATACCTTGTTCATATAGAGATTTCATTAATTTAATTGATTTTTCATAATAAGTTTTGTTGTAAGCATTCTTTCTTTTTTTTCTGAACTCTGGTGTCCATTGCTGTTTCGTTTTTTCTTTTCTCCATATAATTAGATCTTTATCACTCCATTGTTCTTTTGCTATTTTAGATAGTTCTAGTCTTTTTTCTGGATGTTCTTCAAAATATTTCCTAACTTCTTCAGCCCTTCTTTCTTTATTTTCTTGTTTAGTCCAATATTTCTTTTGAAGTTCATTTAGACGTTTATTATTTTTATTTCTATATTCCTCATTATTATAATAGAATTCTAAGAATTTTTCTTTCATGTAGTTTTTATATTGCTCATTTTCCCATTGTTTTTTAGCCCTTTTACTCAACAGATCTCTTATCTTAAGCAAGGAGTTGCGAACTTTTGCTCTATATTCTGGTGTTTTTCTTATTTCTCGAAGTTTTGCAAAAATTTCAGGAGTATGGACAAACTGTTTGATGTGCTTTCTATGATATTCCATATGCCCTTCTTTATCCATCCTTATTATGTTATCAGGATTGTTATTCAATTTATTGAAATCTTTATGATGCCTGTGTTCTCCATCTTGTTCTGTATAAACTCCCCTTTCTAAATTATAACGATCTGACAGTAAATGTGTGAAAATCCATTTTCTAGTTGGTTGATTATAGACCATTTCATAGCCCTTTATAGTTATTCGCCCTTCTATCTCAGATATTTTTCTATTTAATGGGGCTAGACTAACTTCGGGAGTTAGATTCTCAGCACTAATATAACTACCATCTGTTAATCTGAATTTATGATCTGGCGTACAAATTATTTCTTCTTTATTATCTAGTATTATTTTAATAACCTCTGCATCTTTCTTCGTAAGGTGAGGATTTTTAATTTCGGTAATTTTAACATTACCACTTTTATCTAAAGTACAACAGTAATTTTTTTTGCCTCGCCTATATTCTTCTACTAATTCCTTGAAGGATAAATTTCTACCATCTGTTAATGCGACTTTTGTATCACCAGAAAAACACCCACCCGCCGAATCTCCCTCAACAATAAACAATTCTGTCTTACTGGGATCTTTTTCCTGACAATCAGCTAATTTTCCTGGTAAATTTCCAGATTCTAAAACAGATTTTCTTCTTGTTAATTCTCTTGCCTTTCTAGCAGCTTCTCTAGCCTCAGCAGCTAGTACAGCCTTATTTATAATATTCTTAGCAACAGATGGATTCTCTTCAAAATAATTTACTAAATTATCATAAACAATGCTATCAACTATTCCTTTTATTTCAGAATTTCCAAGCTTTGTTTTAGTTTGCCCTTCAAATTGTGGTTCAGGAACTTTTAATGATATTACTGCAGTTAATCCTTCTCTTGTGTCTTCACCACCTAATTTAATATTACTTAATTTATTTTTTCTTATGTAATCATTAATCGCTCTTGTTAATGCTGTACTAAATCCTGTTAAATGAGTACCTCCTTCATGTGTATTTATATTATTAACAAAGCTAAATACATTTTCTGTATAACTATCGACATATTGCATAGAAATCTCTACCTGAATACCATTATGTTGTTTTTGAAAATGAATTGGTTTATGTAATATCTTTTTATTTTTATTTAAATATTCTACAAAAGAAACTATTCCTCCACTGTATTGAAATGTATCTTTTTTATCTGTTCTTTCATCAACTAAATCTATTCTTAAATTTTTATTTAGAAATGCCAATTCTTTTATTCTTGTTTCAATAATACCATAATCAAATTCTTTAACTGTTAATATTGCATCATCTGGCATAAAGGTTATTTCTGTTCCAGTTTCATTTATTACGCCTATTTCATTTAATGATGTAACAGCTTTGCCCCTTTCATATCTTTGAAAATAAATTTTCCCATTCCTTTTAACTTTAACTTCTAACCATTTACTTAGCGCATTTGTTACAGAAATACCAACACCATGTAGTCCACCAGATACCTTGTATGCTTGTTTTTCAAATTTTCCACCAGCATGTAATATTGTCATTACTACTTCTAAAGCTGGTTTATTTTCTTCAGGATGAATATCAACAGGAATACCCCTTCCATTATCAATTACAGTAACAGAATTATCCTTATTCAATATAATAAAAATATGATTGCAATAACCACCCATAGCTTCGTCTATAGCATTATCAACAGCTTCCCATAGTAAGTGATGAAGCCCTCTACTTGAGACATCCCCAATGTACATACTCGGGCGTTTTCTAACTGCTTCTAAGTCCTTTAATACAGTTATCTGTTTTGCAGTATATTCTTCCATTTTTTGATACATCTAACTAAATGATGAATTCTAATAAATATATTAGAACATACAAATAGAGTAACATTTCTTTAAAAAGCTTTCTGAGCTAAAAATGCATTTTAATGTAATTATAAGCCTTATAACACCAAAATAATTTTTAAAACATAAGAAGATTTATATATAAGATATCAAATTTTTTCAATATTTTACACTAATTATAACCTTCTTTTAACGCCTTTCTTAGGGCATAATTTATCTAAAAAACATTTGCTGCAATAAGGGTCTGGAGCTTTACATATTGCCCTACCATGAGCCTTCAATAACCAGGGTAATTTTTTCCATTCTTCTTTTAATATTAGATTTTCTAGTTCCTTTGCACTCTTATCAGCATTCTTATCTGTACTAGTCCAGCCTAACCTATAAGCAACCCTTAATACATGCGTGTCAACAACAACACCAGTAATTTTATTAAATACATTAATCATTATAACGTTAGCTGTTTTCTTTCCAATTCCAGGTAAAGATGTTAGCTCTTCTATGCTATCAGGAACCTTTCCATTATGTTTTTCAATTAATATTTTACAAGCCCCTATAATATGTTTAGCCTTATTACCAGCAAAACTAATATTCTTAATATCTTTAACTAATTCATTTATACTAATACTAGCATAGTCCTTAGCTGTTTTATATTTTTTAAACAAAGAAGGAGTTGTTGCATTTACAACCTCGTCTCTTACTTGTGCAGAAAGTATAGCAGCAACTAGAAGCTCTAAAGGAGTTTTAAAGTTTAGATAGTACTTAACATTAGCATAATTCTTCTTTAATAAGCTTAAAACCTCTTTTACCCCCTCCATGTTGTCATAAATATTAACTATTATAAAATATTATGCATTATCTAAAATTTATATAAAAATAGCATTAAATTTAAATATTTATTAATATCATTTTAACCATGCAAGAATGGAAACAAAATCCACATATGCGTGGAAAGAATATTATTCCTGTTAAACACGGTAAGGGTAAAACTACAATAGAAGACTTAATTAAAAATTATGAAAAAGGACCTTTTGAAGGTAGAAATATTGCAGCTGGCGCTAAATTATACAAAGAGATGATAGGGGATGATGCTGTAATATGGCTAGGTATCGCTGGTGCTGGTGTTGCTGGTGGAATGGGTGGTTATATAATAGATTTAATTTCAAGAGGTTTTATAGATGTAATTTGTACAACAGGAGCACAAGTGTATCACGATTTACATTTTGCATTTGGTTTACCTGTAGTACAAGGTGATCCTAGGGCAGATGATGAAAAATTAAAGAAATCCGGCGTAGTTAGAATATATGATACTTACATATTAGAAAAAGAAACATTATTAGCGCAAGATGAGATAGTAAGACCATTTGCAGAGAAGGCTAAGAAAGCTGGAAAACTAAAAGTAGATTTTTCTAGTGCTGCATTTAATTATTTACTTGGTTCATTTACATTAAAAAAAGCAAAATATCCTAAGCGTTCATTTATTGCAACTGCAGCAGCTTATGGTGTACCTGTATTTTGGGACTCAGAATCAAATCACTCAATAGGCCTAGATAATGCAAGACTTTACCTAGATGGTATAGATATTGCTCCACATCCCAGTTTAGATATTTTAGAAAGTGCTGCTATTGTTTATTCGAGTAAACAAACAGGATTTATTGAACTTGGGGGTGGTGGACCTAAAAATTTCATACAGCAAACAGGCCCAATAATACAACAGATATTAGGAATAAAACACGAGGGTGGAGATTATGGATTACAGATAACCACTGCTACTGAAAGGGATGGAGGTTTATCCGGATGTACTTTTGGTGAATCACATACATGGGGAAAATATAAAAATTCGAAAAATGGATTAGTACAGATATGGGGGGAATACAGTATAATATTCCCATTAATAGTAAATTATATAATAGAAAAATGTGAAAAAAGAAAGAGTATGCGCTTAATTGATAAGAATGAATTATTTTATAATAAATTGACAAAAGCATATCATAAGACCCATTAACAAATTTTATAAATATACTTCTATTTTTTAAATGATGTACAAAATAATACTAGATACAAGCTTTATACTAACGGCTTTAAAATTTAGAATAGACATATTTTCTGAATTGGAAAGAATATGTGATTTTCCTTATGAGTTATTCATTATAGACAAAACTATTAACGAGCTAAAAGATAAGCAAAATTCAAAACTAGCTTTAGACTTAATTAATAAAAAAGATATTGAAGTTATAAAAACTAAAAAAGATAAAAACGTTGATTATTTAATTCTAGATTTAGTAGATAAAGATTATATAGTAGCTACACAAGATATAGGGCTAAAAAACCAGCTAAAAGATAAGGGTATAAAGATTATAACAATAAGACAAAAAAGACATTTATTAATGGAATAGAAAGCTTTAAAAACAATATCACTAAATTAAAAATAAAATGTTCTATGGGCTTGAAGTTAGGGGTTATATAAGGGTTCCACCAAATCTACTTGAGTCTGATATAAAAGATGCAATACTAGAGCGTTTAAATGTAAGATATGATGGTTATGTATCTCCTAACTTAGGTGTAGTCGTACATGTATCGGATATCCTAGAAATAGGTGAAGGCATTATAATCCCTGGTGATGGGGCTGCATATTATGATACAAGATTTAAGATTATTGCATTTAAGCCAGAACTACAAGAGGTAATTTTGGGAAAGATAACAGAAATAACAGACTTTGGAGCCTTTATGGAAATAGGTCCACTAGATGGTATGATACACATAAGTCAAACAATGGCTGACTTTGTAAGTTTTAGCAAAGCTGGAACGCTAACAGGTAAAGAAACAAAAAAAACACTAAAAGCAGGAGATAGATGTAGAGCAAGAATAATTGCAGTAAGCTATAAAGATTCCTCTACTCCAAAAATTGGTTTAACAATGAGACAAGTTAGATTAGGTACTTTAAATTGGATAGAAGATGAATTAAAAAAAGAAGCAAAAGTTGAAAAGAAGGAAAAATGACAACAAAAAAAGTATGTAAAAAATGTAAAATTTTAGTAAAGGGAAACGAATGCCCTATTTGTAAAGGTAGTCAATTTACTAGTTCTTGGAAAGGTCGTATAATAATGCTTCAACCAGAAAAATCTGAAATAGCAGCTAAAATAGGCATAAAAGAAAAGGGTGAATATGCAATTAAAGTAAGTTAAAATGAAGATAGTTAAACAAGTAGATGCACCATTATTATCTAGAAAAAGAGTAGCAATAGAGATAGAGCATTTTGGTAAATCTACACCAAAAAAAGAAGAAATTAAAAAAGAGATAGCAAACTTGTTAAAAACAAAAGAAGAACTAGTTGCAATAAGGCATATTTATACAAAATATGGTTATGGAAAATCTAAAGTTATGGTTCATGTTTATGATAAATTAGAAGATTTACAAAGATTAGAAAAGAAAAAAGTTATAGTAAAAAAAGAAAAACAACCTAAACCAGAAGCTAAGAAATAAAAATGGCAAAGAAAAAAAATAGAGTTACTAGTAAAGTATGGAAAAAATATAAAATAACTAATGATAAAGTAGAAAGATCAAGAACTTGTATTAAATGCGGCCCAGGTTATTTTCTTGCAGAACACAAAGATAGGTGGTATTGTGGAAATTGCCATTATAGTGAAATGAAGAAGAAATAATAAAATACGCCGAGGGTGGGATTTGAACCCACACGTCCAAAAGGACACAAGCTTTCTAATTTTATTATCTATTTATTTTTTCGCGAACCTTTTTCTAAAAGGTTCTTAGCAGGCTTGCGCAATACCAGGTTATGCGACCTCGGCATTTGTAGAATATTATTTTAATGATTTATAAATTTATTGAATAAAATAATGCCCCCTGCGAGATTTGAACTCGCGTCAGAGCCTCGAAAGGGTTATAGTATTAATCTCTATCCTTGACCGGGCTAGACGAAGGGGGCTTTAGAAAACAAGAATTTTATATGTTTTTAAATTTAACTAAAAATTAAATGGGTCCGGCCAGATTTGAATTCGTCGTTTAAAACTCTGACGACCACCGGCT
>CAYIXF010000004.1:0-4709 GCA_964367265.1 Candidatus Woesearchaeota archaeon | reverse complement strand
TATGTTAATTGGAGTTGTTGGTAAAGCAAATGTTGGAAAAAGTACATTCTTTAAAGCTGCTACTCTAGCAGAAGTTGAAATAGGTAATCGCCCTTTTGTTACTATTAAGCCTAATCATGGAACAGGATATGTAAATGTTCAATGCGTTGAAAAAGAATTTAACACAAAATGTAATCCAAGAACAGGCTATTGTATAGATGGAAATAGATTTGTTCCTATTGATTTATTGGATGTTGCTGGCCTAGTTCCAGGAGCGCATGAAGGTAAAGGATTAGGAAATCAATTTCTTAGCGATTTAAATGAAGCTGATATGTTAATACATATCTTAGATATTTCTGGAAGTACTAATGAAAAAGGCGAACTAGTAAAGCCACTTAGCTACGATCCAGTAAAAGATATCAAATTTCTTGAACACGAATTAAATATGTGGTATTTCCAAATTATGAAAAAAGGCTGGGATAAATTTGCAAGGATTATTAAGCAAGAAAATCAGAACATAAAAAAGTCTTTAGCAAAACAACTATCTGGATTAAGGGTTACAGAAGACATGGTTGAAAATTCTATAAAGAAATTAAAATTAATCCATCATCCGATAGAATGGAGTGATGAAGACCTAAAAAGTTTAGCTACAGAATTAAGAAAGCTAAGTAAGCCAATGGTTATAGCCGCAAATAAGATAGACATTGAAGGAGCAGATTTTAATTTAAATAAAATAAAAGAAGAATATAGTGATTATATTATAATTTCATGCTCAGCAGATTCTGAACTTGCTTTAAAAGAAGCAGCTAAAAAAGGATTAATTAAATACATTCCAGGTAAAGATAATTTTGAAGTTACAGGTAATCTTAGTGAGAAGCAAAAAAAAGCACTTGAGTATATTAAAAAGAATGTTCTTGATAAATATGGGAGTACTGGTGTACAAAATGTTTTAGATACAGCAGTCTTTAAAGTACTTCACCATATTGCAATTTTTCCAGGCGGTGTTTCTAAATTAGAAGATTCAGAAGGAAGAAGATTACCGGATTGCTTCTTATTGCCTAAAGATAGTACAGCATTAGACTTTGCTTTCAAAATACATTCCGACTTAGGTAAGAATTTTGTTAAAGCTATGGATGTTAAAAGAAAAATGCCTATTGGAAAAGATTACAAATTAAAAAATAGAGATGTTATAGAAATAATAACAAGAAAATAAATTTACTTTCCAAATTTATTGTATATATAAGCAAATATTGCCCCTACAATATAACCACCAATAAAAGAAAAAATTAAAAGTGATATAAAGGTAACAATATTAAATGGTAAAACGCTACCAGATATTGAAACAAAATGTAAACCTAACTTCCAATTTAGATAATCAGTTCCAAATACCTGTAATATAATAACCCATATTAAATGTATTACTACAGAAAATATACCAACAGATAAAGCTACACCCTTTACCCTTAATCCTGCCATATTACATAAAACACTTCCCAATATATAAATTATTCGTTACTACTTAAAAATTATCTTTTTAAATTCTTTAAATGATAGTGTATTTACTATATTTTTCTTAGTTGCCCATCCTCTTCTAGCTTGAGCAACACCAAACTGCATGAAATCATAGCTAGGAATATTATGCGCATCTGTAGAAATAACCATCTTAACCCCCATTTCAACAGCTGCTTTTATTCCTCTATCATTTAAATCTAGTCTTTCTGGTTGTGAATTTATTTCAACAGCTTTATTATTTTTCTTAGCAGCCTCTAAAACCTTCTCTAAATCATATGCATAAGGATCTCTTCTACCAATTAATCTGCCACTAGAATGTCCAAGTATGCTAACATAAGGATTTTCTAATGCCTTAATTATTCTTTTAGTCATCTCACTTTCATTCATCTTCCATCTACTATGTACAGAAGCTACAACAATATCTAGTTGTTTTAATATGCTATCAGGATAATCCAAAGATCCATCAGCCAATATATCAACTTCACTTCCAGTCAATATATTAATCTTAAATTTATTCTTTATCTTTTCTATTTCTTTTAATTGCTTTAATATCCTCTTTTCATCCAACCCATTTGCAATTCGTTCAGATTTACTATGATCTGTTACAGCAATATATTCATAACCTCTATCTTGTGCTGCCTTAATCATCGTAGTTATATCTTCACTACCATCACTCCAATCAGTATGCATATGCAAATCTCCTTTGATATCTTTTAGTTCTACAAGTTTAGGTAATTTACCTTGCTTAGCCTTATCTATTTCTCCTAAATTTTCTCTTAATTCTGGTTCTATGTAAGGCAATCCAAGTTTTTTGTAAATCTCTTCCTCTGTATTGCCAGCAACCAACTTACCACTTCTCTTAAACAAGCCATATTCATTTAACTTATATCCCTTCTTAATTGCAATACTCCTCAATACAACATTATGCTCTTTGCTTCCTGTAAAGTATTGTAATGCAGCCCCAAAACTCTTATCAGCAACTACCCTAATATCAGATTGCATCCCATTTCTTAATATAACCATTGATTTTGTTTTTCCTTTAGCTAATACTCTTGAAACTTCTGGTAAAGAAGTAAATACCTTCATTACCTTCTCTGGATTTGGACTAGTAACTAAAATATCTATATCTCCAATAGTTTCCTTCATTCTCCTTAAAGAACCGGCATAACTTATATTATGAACTTCTTTTATTTTTTTTAATTGTCTTATTATAGAATTTGCAGTTGGTAAAGCTATTCCTAATAATGCTCTTTCCTTTCTTCCCCTAAATAATTGAATTCCCCTCAGTATATTTTTTTCTGTCTTCTCCCCAAATCCAAATAGATTTCTTAATTTATGTTTTTTTATTGCATTTTCTAAATCCTTTATGTTTTTAATCTTTAATTTTTGGTACAAATGCATAACCTTTTTGGGACCTAAAGAAGATACTTCTGTTAATTCACTTAATCCGGAAGGTAAGCTTGATTTTAATTTTTCAAACTCTTTTATTTTTCCAGTTTCTAAGTACTCAGCAATCTTTTCTGCTATATGCTCTCCAACACCTGGAATTTCTTTTAAAGAATTAATACCATTTTTTTTGTATATCTCTTCTATATCATCCCTTAATGCTTCAATTGCCCTAGCTGCTTTTCTATAAGCTATAGGTTTCCACTGTACATTCTTAATTTCCAGAATGTCTGCAATTTCATAGAATAAAGCAGCAACTTCTTGATTTTTCATTTTCATTTCATTATGATTTCTTCTATCTCCTTTATTTTTTTAATATTAAGATAAACAGCAAACCCATATTTAGTTTTTCCATATGGTAATATAATGTCTTTTTTAATTAAATCTTTAAGAACAGAATTTACATCACCTTTAAAATGTGAAGGTAATCCAGATTTAAACCTTTCAATCAACATATGTCCTTTACCAAAACATCTTGCTGTATACAATTTCTTTACTATTGCTTTAGAAATAATATTATAAGCATCGTCCCCTTTTTGCATAATTAAATTTATTAAAACTAATATTTAAATATGGTGGTGCTATTCATAGCCCCCAAAGGCTAAAAATAGAAACTTTTATATACTAATTAGTAATCTATATAATTATGGAAAATAAATCTGTATTTTTGGAAGTATTTGGGGATTATCCACTAAATCGAGTACTTGATTTTTTAATAGTTTATGAAGATTTTGATTACTCCATGAAAGAAATAGCAAAGAAATCTGGGGTAGGTTATTCAACATTAAAACTGTTTTGGGGAGATTTAGTTAAGTATAAGATTGTTAAACAGACTAGGGCGATTGGCAAAGCTAAACTATATAAATTAAACATAGTTAACCCGATAGTTCAAAAATTTAAAAATTTTTATTGGACTGTTACAAAAGTAGAAATTGATAAATATCTAGTAAAAGAAAATTTAAAAGAAGCGATAAAATTAAAACATTAGATATTATTTCCTTATCAAGTATTTTTTATTATCTAAGTCAATAAATTCATCTGCTTCTTCTTTTAATTTTGAACTACAACTTCTTCCAAAAGCAGCTACTTCTACCCTACAACCAATTGCTCTTCTTAAATGCTGTACTAAATCTATAAAATCACCATCCCCAGAAACCAAAACAATAACATCTAACTTATGTGCTAATTCAATAGCATCCATAGCAATTCCAATATCCCAATCTCCTTTCTTAGCTCCACCATAAAATATTTGCAATTCTTTTAACTTTACCTCAAATCCAATTGCTTCTAATGCATTATAGAAATATTCTTCATCCTTTTCTCCAGCCTTAATTGCATAAGCTATAGCTCTAACAAGCTTTCTACCCCTTACAATATTCCTTAATACATCCTTAAAATTTACCTTTCCACCATAAAGATTTCTTGCAGAATAATACATATTCTGTACATCAACAAATACCCCTATTCTTTGCTCTCTTTGTATCATTTTTCACCTCATTTTTTTACCCATAGTACATTGCCTACAAATATTACCAGCCCTATTATAATCATCCTCACAAACTATCCTACCGCATATAACACATTTGTAATTAGCTAGCTTTGCTTCACAAATAGCACACATTCCTAATCTTTTCATATACTAGTAATAGAATCCCATTATATAAATATTTTCATAACCTTTTTCTATAATAGTTAGAAGAAGTAATGCCTATTGTTGAATAACTGTTAAAGAAGCCTAAAGGTAAGCTATGATTATAGCCTCTAAATTGTGC
>CAYIXF010000003.1:0-20471 GCA_964367265.1 Candidatus Woesearchaeota archaeon | reverse complement strand
TCCATTAATAGCTACTATACTTATAATAGGATTTACAATAGTATTAGCAGCTTTAGTAATGCAATGGGGTACTCAACTATTAAAAACACAAACAGAACAGACAGCAATGACAAGTAAAGCACAGATAGCATGTTCAACAGAAGTTGATTTTAATGTTGATAGTGCTAAATTAGGTACATTAGATTCAGTAACTGGTGTACAAAATATAGATGTTAGGGTAACAAATAATAGAGATAGAACATTAACAGGATTTAGGGTTAGGATAAGTAGTGGTGAAAGTGTATTTACAAAAACAATTACAACATCTATTCCTGGATTTGGATCTGCTTTATTAAGTGGTTTAAGTTTTAATGCGGCAGCACCAGCAACACCAATAGACGTAACACCTAATAAGGTAGAAGTAATTCCGGAAATAACAATAGATGGAAATAAAGTAGCTTGTCCTGATCAAAGGATAGAAAAGACAGTAGAAGCGCCACCAACACCTTAATCTTATTTTTTATTTTAGAAAATGAAGAAAGGTGATATTTGGATTTCGGCAGTTATGTATATAGCCTTAGGAGTTGTTGTGCTAAGTATTATATTAGCTGCTGCAATGCCAGTAATAACTAAGTTAAGGGATAAAAATACTGCTTTGCAAACAAAAGAATTATTGTTTAAGTTAGATGAAACAATAAGAACAGTATTTACAGAAGGCCCTGGTTCAAAAAGGGCTGTTAAAATACAATTAGGAAGGGGAGATTTTGTAATAGATGAGGTTACAGATAGAATAAATTGGACAACCAAAACCAAAGTAGTTTTATCAGAACCAGGTACAACAGTTAAAGAAGGTAATTTGAATATATTAACCAACCCAACTAAGGTAACAAATGAGTATGAAACAAGTATCTGGTTAGATTATTTGACTATTGCAGATATACAATCTAAAATTAAAAAATTAGCAGGCAGTTATAATCTAATTATACAGAATTCTGGTGTTGAACCAGGTTGCATTACTAATTGTAGGATAAGGGTTACTATATCAGAGGCTGTTTAACAACTTTGAAGTTGTAATTTTTATTTTTTATATTACGAAAACTATTTAAGTTAAGTTTTATATTTTTAAATAAATGGACTTATTCAAAAAAAAGGTTGTTCTTGTTGAGAAAAAAGATGAAGTATTATTTCATATAGACATAGAACAAAGAATACCTACTTTGCCAGACATTACTGATAAAGAAAAGTTTGATGTAAAATATCCATTAATAGCACCTTATGCTTACGTGCATATATATTGGGATGCTCCTGCTAAGGAATTAGTCTATTCTGTAGAGGAACCTGTATTAGATGATAAAGAAAAGAAGATACTTTCAATATTAGAAGATGGAATAAAAGAATTAATTAATATAACTTTTATTAGTGTAAAAGAAGGAGATATTTTAATTGAGTTTTTAGAAAAGAATATAAAAGTTTTGTTAAATGAGTTAAGTATTACTATTTCTAAAGAGACATTTTTAAAAATAATGTATTATGTGTATAGAGATTTTGTTGGGCTAAATGAGATTGAACCTTTACTTTGGGATTATTTTATAGAAGATATTGAATGTAATGGAGTTAAATTTCCACTTTATATAGTACATAGAAAATATAGAAATCTAAGAACAAATATACAATGGAATGATATTCCTAAGTTAGCAAGCTTTGTTGAGAAGTTAGCTCAAAAATGTGGGAAGTATGTTAGTTATGCTAGTCCCTTATTAGACGGAAGTTTACCTGATGGTAGTAGAGTAAATGCAACATATACAACAGATATAACTTCTAGGGGACCAACCATGACAATAAGGAAATTTACAAAAGAACCATGGAGTCCAACAAAGTTAATGCAGATTAGAACTGTTAGCCCAGAGATAATGGCATATCTTTGGATTTTAATAGAGAATGAAACTAATGTTATGGTAATTGGTGGAACTGGTAGTGGTAAAACTACTTTGTTGAATGCTTTGGCATTTTTTGTTCCACCGCAAGCAAGAATTGTAAGCATAGAAGATACTAGGGAGTTAAATTTAGAGCATGCAAATTGGTTACCTAGTGTTGCAAGAGAGGGAGTTGGATTAGCTAACATAATTGGGCAAAAGTATGGAGAGGTAAGTTTATTTGATTTGCTTAAAGAGAGCTTTAGACAAAATCCAGATTATGTTATTGTTGGAGAAGTAAGAGGAAGAGAAGCTTATGTCTTATTCCAAGGAATGGCTTCTGGTCATCCAAGCTTTGGAACAATGCATGCAGACGATGTAAATACAATGATAAAGAGATTAGAAACACCACCAATTAATTTATCTGCCTCGCTAGTTGAAGCAATGGATTGTGTTTGTGTTATGACTGCTGCAAGGGTAAAAGACCAACCAGTAAGAAAGGTTAGGGAGGTTGTTGAGATAGTTAAAGTAACAGAGGCTGGCGCTGTAACAAATATTCCGTTTTATTGGGATCCGAGAACAGATAATTTTTATCTTAGGACAGAAAGCCATGTCTTTAATAAAATATCTACACAAACTGGTGTACCTAAAGAAGAATTGTACAAAGAGTTCAGGTTAAGGGCGCAATTACTTACAAAACTTTTACAAAGCAATGTAATTAGTTATAGAGATGTTCAGGCGATAATTAATGATTATTATAATTCTCCTGAAGAAACATTGAAAAAACATGGTATTTTAAAATGACAGCGGATATTCTTAGACAAAATACAGAAACATTAATAGAATTAGCAAATAATTATAATAAATTATCTAAGGAAAAAGAAGATATATCAATTGATATAGAAGAGTTTAAAGCTAAAAAAAATAAAAGTGGATTAAAAAGTGCTGAAAAAGAGCTTAACGAAATTAATTATAAACTAAGTATTATTAAAAATTATTTATTAAAACTTATAGCACAAATGGAAAATCTTGTAGAAGAAGAGAAAAGGATTAGTGTTTGATTTTAGAGGTTTGATAAAATGCTGTATGAATTAATTGGCCATGGAAAGAAAATATATGGATTGGTTGATGAAATAAAATCACAAGAGAAAAAAAAGAGAAAGTTAATAGTAAGCAGAGCCGAAAAGCGACTAATAGATGAATGCAATAAAACTATATTAAATTTACTTGATAAAATAAAAGAAGAAAATTCACAGATTTATTTTTTGTTGCAATCTGAACCTAAAATTGAAGTAAAAAAAATAAGCGAAATTTCTGTTCCTGTAACTGCAGCATTTTTAAAATTAACAAAAAAGGATTTACAAAAATATTTAGAGGAATTAAAAATAACCAAAGAAGAGGTTAAAAAATTTATAGTTTCACAGAAGAAGAAAGACGTTGAAAGGCTTTATCAAAAGACAGATTATACAGTTTATCAATCTAGTAAGTTTGGTAAAACAGCTAATAAATTTGTAGAACCTTTAACTGTTTATTTAACTACAAAATACCCAGATCTATTTAAACCATTAATAGACTCTTTAAAATTGGTTAGTATCAATATGCTTTCAAAGAGTTATATTAGCATAATGCTTTTTGGCAGCATAATTGCCTTTTTTGCAATAGGTATTTTAGCTGGATTATATTTTTTTAGTATAATTAAGGGATTTGCTATTGGTTTATTGGGGATGATAGCTACACTAGGTGTTATTTACTATTATCCAAAAAGCAATATCGAAGGGAGAAAAAAGAGAATAAAGAATGAATTGCCATTTGCCATAGTACATATGGCTGCAGTTGCTGGATCTGGTACACAACCAATAAATATGTTTACATTGCTTCTTGAATCTGGGGAGTATAAGGAACTTAGTAGGGAGATAAGAAAGATAATGAATTATGTAAATGTATTTGGTTATAATTTATCAACTGCATTAAAAGCGGCTGCTGCAACTACACCATCGCCAGAATTTGGTGAACTTCTTAACGGTATAATATCTGCAATAGAAACTGGGGGTGATTTAAGAGCTTACTTAGATGGTAAGGCTGTTGATTCTTTAAATGGTTACAAGCTTGAAAGACAGAAATATGTAGAGACAATAGCAACTTACTCAGATATTTATACAAGCATATTGATTGCCGCACCATTATTATTTGTTACTACATTAACTATAATAAATGTAATAGGGGGAGAGGTAGGTGGCTTAAGCGTAACGACGATAGCTACAATAGGTACATTTGGGGTGATACCATTATTAAATGTTGGATTCATGATGTTTTTAACATTAACACAAACTGAAATATAAGAAGCTTTTAAGAAAAGCTTCAGCAAAAGAAACTTTTAGAAAAAGTTTCATCAAAAAAATCAAAGAGAAAAATGGAAATCAAGGTTAAAACAAGACATGTATTGTTTATAATACTTGGAGTAATAATTCTTATCCTAGATTTTTATTTCTTTTTTGGAATAAAAACAAGATGGTTTAAACCATTAATTGTTGTTGCACTTGTTGCAGCTGGATCTCAATTCTTAATAGACTTTTTAAGAGAAAATAAAAGGCAAAAAGAACTAGAGACTAAGTTTTTAGAATTTGTTAGAGCTTTAGTACAAACAGTTAAATCTGGAGTTTCAATACCAAAAGCAATATTACAGATAGCCAATGAAGATTATGGAGCACTAACACCTTATGTAAAAAAGTTAGCTTATCAAATTGAATGGGGATTTCCATTGCATGAGGCATTAAATACTTTCAGCAAGGATACAAACAATAATGTTATTAAAAAATCTGTATCTATAGTCACTGAAGCAGAAAAATCTGGAGGAAATATGGGTGATGTATTGCAAGCTGTAACTGACTCAGTTTTTTCTATAAAAAAGATAAAAGAAGAAAGAAGAAGTAGTGTATATTCTCAGATGGTTCAAGGTTATATTGTATTTTTTGTTTTTATAGCTATAATGTTAGTTATGCAAATATATTTAATACCAAAGATAGCAGTACTGGGGGGGGAAGCGTCTATTGGACTAACAGGAACTGCTATAAGTGGATTAGGACAGCCCGGAGCAACTACTGCATCCATAGAAGAACTAGATAAAATATTCTTATGGTTAATAATTATACAAGGATTATTTGCTGGATTAATGATAGGTAAATTTACTGAAGGAGAATATAAAATGGGGGTATACCACTCTTTTATCTTAATGGTGGTAGGTTATCTTATAATATCAACTGCAAGAGGTGTATAAGAAACTTTTAGAACAGTTTCATCAAAAGAAAGATTTAAGTATAAAAAACAGTAATAAATTTTATGAAAAAAGGGGTAAGCCATATAGACTGGATTGTTAGTATGGGTCTGTTTATAATATATGTACTTGTTTTGTTTATTTTTATAAGACCGGGTTATCAAATAATAAATGAAGGCAATATATTACTTAAGATTGTAGAAGATAATTTTAAAGAGCAAGCATATTGGACTATGATAAAAATACCTTTGTTTATAAATACGCTTAATGCAGATAGTTCTTGTATAGATCAGAATTCTGGAAATTATAAAACCCCACAACATTGTAGTGGTGATATTTGTTATGTAAGAGTTAATTTTCCTTATGAAGATATTGCATTAAATTTTAATGGTTTATTTATAAGAGATAAGAATAATAATTATCTACAGTCTGATGTATCGGATACTTGTGGTAGTCCTAATGCTGTATGTAATTTAGATTTTGGTGCTGAAGGGTTAACACCTGGTGAGACAGAATCTTTTATTTATACTTTATTTTATAACGAAACTATTGATTACTCATTATCGCAAGATCCAATTTTCAAACCAGAATATAAATGTAATCCGCCATGTAATCCAATGAATGGTCCTCTTCCTTGTTTTACATATATATTTGGTGTTAGCGAAAATATAGTTGGGATATCAGAAAACAAATTAGGTGGTGTTGATATTGCAAAAGATTACCCTACTGTTAGAGAAGCTAATTTAAAGATATTTGATAAAGATGGAAATGAGATAAAAAGTTTGGGAACTAAAACAGAACCACCAATAAATATAAATGTTTATGTTAGACAATGGAATGACTGGATATTAAACATAAATGGTACAATTAAACCTGTTACTGTAAACATAAGGGGATGGTAGAAACTTTTAGAAAAAGTTTAATCAAAAGAGGAAAAAAATAAAAATGAAAAAAGGATACTTAAGGACTTTAGAAGCTGTTATTGCGATAATATTATTATTTTTATTTATGTATGCTATTACACCACGACCAAGTGCTGAGGTTAAAGTTCCAGAGGGGATCAGAGTTACGCAAAAGGCAATACTTAATGGAATACAACAAGATGATGAATTAAGAGAAGTTGTTAGTAGAGCTGATCCTGATTCTAATGAAAACAGCAAATTATTTGATTTTATAAATAGTAATTTGCCATTTGGTTTTGATTATAATATTGTGATATGCAAAGCAGAAACTTTAGCATGTGATAAGTGTAAAGGAAAAGATAGTGCAAATAAAGACATAATAATAGGTTGCCCTGCTGGCCCTGAATTGCCTGATAAAACTGTTTATGCAAGAAGTATATTAATAACAACGCCAAACTCTAGAATAATAAGGTTATACCTTTGGGAGAAATAAAACAAAAGCTATATAAATAAAAAGGTTTTTAATAAGATATGGTTAATGCAAAAACCCATTTCTTGATGGCTTTAATGATAATTGCTACTGGTATATTATTTACAAGCATGTTTCCTGATGTAAGTTTTACTGGTAGGACTTTGGGGGTGTATGGTGTAGTTAAGAAGGTAGGTACTATATCTATTAGCCCAAATGTTGTTACAAATGGACAAACCGTTACTATAACAGTTAACCCGGGTAGTTTGGGAGTATATAGAGATATTAAATTTTGTAGGACTAATGGATTATGTATAGATAAAATAACAAATTGGTGTTTAGGTAATTATAAATGTTTTGAACAAAAAAGGGTTAAGTATATTATCCCAACATCGTGGGATAAAACAGGTAATTTTGTAGTAAAAGTTTATGATTATTATAAACAAGATTATATTGCAACACCATTCGAATTAAGAGAAATTTCTGGACCAGCTGCTGAAGTACCAAGATTTTTAACTGGACCTATCGGGTAAGTTATTGATTCAATAGATTTATAAATTATTAAATAGAATTTCTTTCAAAGCCGAGGTCGCATAACCTGGTATTGCGCAAGATATAATTAAGTATGCGAACCTGGAAATAATACTTGGTAGCTTGTGTCCTTTTGGACGTGTGGGTTCAAAAGAGCTTTCTTACGAAGAAAGTTCGCAAAGAAAGATTGAAAGTCCCACCCTCGGCGTTTTAGATAAATATTTTAATTTTTCTATCGTTCTTATTTAAATGATATATACCTTAGAAAGTGGATTGGTTAAAGTAAAAGAAGATATTAAAAAAATGAATGAAACAAAAAAGAGTGTAATAGTTGGAGTAGCTGGCGGTTCGGGTTCTGGTAAGAGTTATTTTGCTAATATGTTGGAAGGAAGGGTACTATCTGTAGATGATTATTATAAGGGGGGATGTAATATGAAAGACAATAATTTTGATGACCCAGATGCTGTTGATTTAGAGTTACTTAAAGGGCAATTGGCTTTATTAGGAAGGGATATAGCTGTTTTAAAGCCTGTATATAATTTTAAAAACCACTCTAGGAAAGGCTATGCTAAATTTTCTCCAAACAATATTATAGTAGTTGAAGGTTTATTTGCTTTAAATTATGTTATAAAAAATTCTCTAGATATTAAAGTGTTTATAGATTCTCCATCCAAAAAAAGATTGGCAAGAAGAATTATTAGAGACTTGGAGGAGCGTAGTAGAACAAGAGAAGAAATAATAAAGCAGTGGAACGAAACTGTTGAGCCAATGTATTTAAAACATATACTGCCTACAAAAGATTATGCTGATATAATAATAGAAAATTAGTTTATTGAATTAAGATATTCTTTTACTCTATCTAAAATGGATTTTAAATAAAATTTCTCTATTTTTTCTTCAAATATTTTTATTAATTTTTCATTTTCTATTATCCTATACTCATTTTTTATTTTTTCTATTATAAAAATATCCCTTAACCTTTTTAACTGCCTTCTTATATTTGATGATGCTATTCCTTTTAATGGTAGGTTATATCTTTTTCTTAATTTTATTACTTCTTCTTGTACGCTTTCTGATGTAACTGAATTATTTTCTAATAAAATATAAAATATATCTACAATTATATCCCTCGAATCACCCGGTTGAAGTAAACCAATTGATAAACATAGTTTTCTTATTAATTCACGTTTTTCTAGGTTAGATGGTTTTTCATATTTTCTTAATGTTATTTCTGCTAATGGGATGTCTTTTGAAATTGTTTTTGACATAAATATATAAAATAAGTTATGTTTAAATATTTTATGTTAAGGTAATCTTTAAATACATGAAGAAGGAGGAGTAAGTAATGACTGATTTAATAGCGGTGTTATCAACAGGAAAAGGAACTTGGGGTCATGTAAATAGATTAATAACTGATGAAAAATGGGATAATATATTTTTAATAACAAATGAATTTGGAAAGGAAAATTTTAATGCAGAAAAAAAGGCTGAGTTTATAGTTGTAGATTCTAGAAGGGGTTTAATTGAGTTAAGAGATGATATGCATGATAAATTAAGGGGTAAGTTGAAAAATGAGGTTGCGGTTAATTTTGTATCTGGTACGGGTAAGGAGCATATGGCCCTAATAGCAGCATTATTAAAACTTGGTGTTGGAATAAGATTAATAGCATTAACCAAAGATGGGATAATAGAATTATAGCAAAGTTTATATTATTTCAACCTTTATTTATTTTATGGGTATGTTTAAAGATATGTTAAAGGATTCTGAAAGCTTGTTCTTAAATGAAATGGCTTTAGATGTAGATTATGTTCCACCAATAATTAGGTATAGAGAAAATCAACAACAGTATATAGCAACATGCATTAAACCTTTGTTACAGAATAGAAATGGTAAGAATTTATTTATAACTGGTAAGCCCGGGATAGGAAAAACTGTTGCTATTAAACATTTGTTAGACGAATTAAATAAAGAGACTGATGAGATAAAAACAATATATATAAATTGTTGGAAAAAAGATACTGGTTTTAAAATTGTTAATGAAATTTGTGAAATCCTTGGCTACAAATGGGTACATAATAAAGGGACTGATGAATTACTTAAGGAAATAACGGGCATTTTAAATAAAAAAGCAGCTGTAATTGTTTTGGATGAAGTTGATAAATTAAATGAGCCAGAAATACTTTATAATTTAGTAGAGGATGTAAATAAAAAATCTATATTAATAATAACAAATGAAGAAGATTTTTTGATAGATTTAGATTCAAGAATAAGATCTAGGCTTATGGCAGAAACTTTAAAGTTTAATCCTTATAATAAAGAAGAGACTAAAGGGATATTAAAACAAAGAATAAGTTATGCTTTTAGTGAAAATGTTTTACAAGACGATGCATTCAATTTAATTGTTGATAAAACTTGTGAATTAGAAGATATAAGAAGTGGATTATTTTTAATGAAAGAAGCTGGGTTAATAGCAGAATCTGAAAGTTCAAAAAGGATTTTATTAAAGCATGCACAAAAAGCTAAAGAAAAGTTAAGGGATTTTAAAATTAAAAAAAGTAGTGATTTAGATGACGAAGAGAAAGCAATACTAAATTTAATTAAAGAAAATTCTGGTAAGTCTATAACTGAGTTATACAAAGTATATAGTAAAAATAATGATAAAACATATAGAACATTTTTAAGAAAGATTAGGAATTTAGAAAAAAATAAACTTATAAGTACTATGGAAGAAAGTGGAAAAAGGGCTATTTTAGTTAATTACAGTATGAAAAAATTAAATGAATTCTAATTTGACAATGTGACATGGACCCGCGCCATGTTTATAAATAAAATTTTCTAAGCTATATTGGAGGTGATTATTATGGATAATGTCTTTCGCGACTGGGTTAAAGACCTTATAGATAGTAATAACAGATTTGATAGTTTGTTTTTAGGAAGAGATAAACTAAATGTTAGATTGATAAGTAGGTTGTTTAGTCAGCAATTAATCAGATTACCAATAAACGAAGAAAAACTAAAAAAGTAGAATATGAATATTTATTCTAAAAAAGAAAGAGAAGAATTGCTTGAAGACGATGAAATAGATGACATAGAAGCTGGTTTTATGGATGGGTATATGGAAGATTAATATGGGGCTAGAAATATATCTTCGTTGCCTTGTTTCGCAAGGAGTATTTGAAAGTGAGAGGATTTTTACACTAGAAACAAGCGGAAAGGTGTATAGTGCAATCGTTGATAAGAGCGATGTTGTATACAAGGGAGAGCTAAAGTCGGGACAGGGTATAGAAGGTAAAGTCAGAGTTTATGTCGTTAAGGAGGAGAAAGACAAGATATTGGTTCAGTTTCCTCGTGACACGATAAATGGTTGGAGGGCCTGGATTCCCAAAGAGCTATTTGTTTATTAATAGTATCCTTATAGAAAGTTTATTAAACATTTTTCTTTTAATATATTTATGAAAATTATTGCATTTTCTGATATACATGGCAGTATAAAAACAATTAATGATATTATTAAGAAGGCTAAAAATGAAAAGGTAGATTTTATTATATGTGTTGGGGATATAACATACTTTGGCAAAGATTTAGATAAATTACTTTTTAAGCTTAAGTGTGATATACCATTAATAATTATACCTGGTAATCATGAGGATGAAAATGAGGTAATGAAGTTATGTAAAAAATTTGGTTTTTTATTTTTACATAATAGTTCTTACAGGATAGGAAATTACTTATTCATAGGTCGTGGTAGTGGGGGTTTTTCTTTAGTGGATGAAGAATTTGAGCATATTGCAAATAAATTAAAGAAAACAATAAAAAAGAGTGATAAAATAATATTATTAACTCATGCTCCCCCATATGGAACAAGATTAGATTTATTATCTGTTGGTCATGTTGGATGTAACTCATTTACAAAATTTATAAGGGAAGTAAAACCTGTATTACACATATCTGGGCATTTGCATGAAACAGCTGGATTTGTTGATAAAATAGGTAAAACTAGGTTAATAAATGTTTCATTAAAAGGTAGATTAATAGAAATTGATTAGTAAGAAATTTTAAGAAAGTAAAACTAAAAGTGGGTTTATTAAAAATAGAATTAATTTTATTATGTAAGGTAATAGATTAACAAATATTAAAAATAAGCATAAGAAGGTTATAGCTCTAAAAATTATATATATTTTTCTCTTACTTTTTACAAAATATGATAAGCCTGTAGTGAACATTCTGCCACCATCGACTATTGCTAATGGCAATAAGTTAAATAAGGCTACCCCTAGATTTATTGCAAATAACCAGAAAAATAATTTTGCTATCCATAATATAGTTAAAGGTATAAAATTTCCATATTTTTTAATAATACCATCTTTTACTTTTAGATCTAAAGGCGCTATTGAGATACCTAAATAGCCCTTACTTACATTATTTGGATTTTTTGTTGCAATTAAATTTTTTATTGTATTATTAGTTTGTATTATTACTTTATCGTCTGGTTTTAAATTTGCTAAAACATTTTTAAAATCTTCCGTTGTGCTAACTGGAAAATTATTAACAAATAAAACTGTATCTCCTTCTTTAAGACCAGCATTGTATGCTGGATAATTCTCTTCTAAGGCCAATACTTGTATTCCCTTTTGTTCTACAATAGAAGAAACTGCTGGATTGAGTATTAAAATTGTAATAAGTAATACAAAACAAGCAGTCAATATATTGGCAAATGAGCCTGCTGCAAGTATGGATAACTGAGCTAATTTACTTTTTTTAGCAAGATTTTTTTCATCAGGTTCAACAAAGGCAGCTAATAATGGGCCAAGAAATGCAAAACCTGATGATTTTATTTTTACACCATAAAGCCTTGAAAATACACCATGTGAAAATTCATGAACAACTGCTATAACTAATATGGATATTATCCAATACCAAAATGATAAGGTGGGTAGACCAGCTATTTTTACACCGGGAAGTACTGGAGCTAAAACTGGAATAGAATTTGGTATAGTTAATAGCCTATATGTACCTGAAATTAAGTAGTATAATATAAATACCATGCCTACAAATCCGAATAATACACCAATATAACCAATATATTTTAATAAAGTTGGGAATTTTTTAGCAAACTTGTCCATTAATTTTAAACCTAATTTTGTTTTGTATAATGCAAGTACTTTAGCTTGTATCTCAAATTTATCTTTATTTTTTAAATAAAATAGAAGCAATAAACCATAAAATACAATAGCTAAAATTAAATCAATGTTCATTTTAAGCAGCAGCCTTTATCCTTACTTTCTTAATAGCCCTTAATGATTTACAACCACACCTTCTACAGGCAACTTTTTTTTGTAAGACTTGCAATGCAGAAGCTCTTATTTTTGATTTACATTTTTTACATACAAATACGTTTCCGAATAATCTTGATGCTGCCTCTGGAAATTTTACCATTTTTTAATTATTTTAATTGCTTCATAATTTTATCTTTTAAGACAACCCAATAAACAACCTGCCTTCCTTCTGAGACATTACCTTTAAACTCTTCTGGTATCTTTAAATCAAATGTTTCATAATTTTCATTATCCATTGCGTTAGCTGTGTCGCCAGATATTGATAAGATTTGTGCTGTTCTTTTTTCAATAATTGGAACTTCTACATTATCATGCGCTGGTTTTACTATTATTTTTTTTTCCCCCCTAACTATTCCAACAGCTTCAAGGCGACATTTTGCAGAACCATGTTTTCCTGTTTTAGATACGTCTATACTTTTAACAGTGCATGCAATATCATCTATTACAATATAATTTCCTGGTCTAAGACTACCTATTGTAGTAAGTTTATTTTCATCCATAAAGAATTATCTAAATTTTTTGTTTATAAAGTTATTGGTTCTTTTGTTCTTTTTTTATAATATTATCTAAAGTTATATATTTAATAGTGTGGAGTGGTTTGTCTGCACACCATACACTTACTTGTGATTTTGTTACATCATCTAGTTTTTCATATGGTACTACATCTTTTATTATTTCTGGATTATCCTTTGCTGTAAATTGTTCATTACCAAATACCCATAATTCATCACATTTTTTCATAAACCCAAGAGAATGATTAAATATGTCATTTTCTTCTTTTTTCTTTTGTTCTTCTAGTTTAGTTAAATTTTCTTTAATTTCTTCTTTTTTCTCTTCTTTTTTTCTTTGATAACTTCTATAAAGTCTTGAATCTTGTATAAAATTAATATGGTTAATCGGTATATATCCTTTACTAGCTACAAATGCTGATATATCTAAAGAATCTTTTGAATATATCCTATCGTGTGTTACATAAATTATTTTTGGATCTACCATTTTAAAATTTTTTCAAAGATTTTTTTAATGCTTTTACTTCTTTATCTGATTTTTTTGAAGGTTTTTCTTTAATTTCTTCTTTATGCTCTTCTTTAGGCTTTGCTATATCTTGCAATGCTTTTTCTAAAAAATTTAATTTTAAATTTAAATCAAAAATTTGTCTGGATAGATTTGCTACTGCTATCCAAAGCTGTGCATTTGCAGGATTTTTTGCTTTTTTATAAGAATTGCTGTGCTTAGCTGATTCTTTAATCTGCAATTCAAGATTATCTTTTATTGCTTTATCAACATTATTGCGCCAGTGTGCCATTTTATTTTTATATTTATGATTAAATTAAAATACTGGTTTCTTTATTTTAGAGGAACATCGTCAACTACAAGAAGCGAATCTAATGCTACTGTTGCTCCAATTAACTCTCTCACAATTTTGAATCTATGTGTATTTGCTTGTTCTTTTGCTTCGCTATCATTTTGAGCCTCAAATCTATGTTCTTCTCTTTTTTTATAAGGGTAATTTCCACCAAAACTTACTTCATATGCCTGAACGTTGTATAACGTAAGGTATTTCATGGCTGATAATAAATATAATAAGTTTATATATTTTTCTATTCTATAGTGATTACATTAACTTGTGAACAAAAGGTTTATATAACTTATACGTAGATTCGTTGCATTATGACAAAAATTAAGAAAAATGATTTTATCGAAATTGATTTTATTGGTAGAATTAAAGGAAGTAATCATGTGTTTGATTGCACTAATGAAGATATTGCAAAGAAAAATAATTTATTTAATAAAGAATTAGAATATAAACCATTGATTATTTGTATTGGCGAAAGGAATATTATACCTGGGTTAGATGATGCTCTTTTAGACAAGGAAATAGGTAAAAATTATGTAATTGAAGTTAATGCCGAAAAGGCATTTGGTAAGAAAGATCAAAGATTGGTTAGATTAGTTAATACAAATGTATTTCTTAAAAACAATATTAATCCAATACCCGGGCTACAGGTAAATATAGATAATCTAATTGGAACTATAAGGACTGTAACTGGTGGTAGAACAATTGTAGATTTTAATAATCCTTTGGCAGGTAGAGATGTAGTCTATGAAGTGAAAATAAATAAAAAGATAGAAGGGATTAATGAAAAATTAAAGAGTTGTATAAGATTTAATATAGGATTGAATGAAAAGTTATATGAGGTTAGGTTGAAGAATAATAGTGCTGAAATAATTTTAGGTATAGAAATACCAAAAGAAGTACAAGATATATTTATAAAAAAGATTAAACCTTTGATTTCTGAGTTGAAAGATATAAAATTTGTCAAAAAAGATGTTGAAGAGTTTAAAAAGAATAGAGAAAAGAAAAAGATATTAGAGAATAATTAAATTTAAATATAAGTTAAAACTCCATAATGGTAAAATGGAAGATAAGTTTAAAGGTAATGCTGGTAATCCTATAGGTTTTAAGAGAGAGCCACAAAAAACTTCATCTATTGATGAGGAATTAGAACAACTTGTTTCTAAACAAAGGGCTAAAATAAAGGTTATTGGGACTGGCGGTGGGGGTAATAATACAATTAATAGAATGTCTGAAGTAGGTATAGTTGGAGCAGAGACAATAGCTATTAACACAGATGCTCAAGATTTACTTTATACAAATGCCAATAGTAAAATTCTCATAGGTAAGGAATTAACTGGCGGACTAGGAGCAGGAAGTATACCCCAAATAGGAGAGGAAGCAGCAAGAGAAAGCGAACATGATATTAAAGCAAAGTTACAGGGAGCTGATATGGTTTTCATAACTTGCGGACTTGGTGGTGGAACTGGAACCGGAAGTGCTCCTGTTGTAGCAGATATTGCAAAGAAGTTAGGTATATTAACGGTTGCTATAGTTACATTACCATTCTCTATGGAAGGGAATAGAAGATATGAAAATGCTATTCTGGGATTAGAGAAATTAGAAAATATTGTTGATACATTAATAGTAATACCAAATGATAAATTACTTGAGTTAGCACCAGATTTACCATTACAAACTGCATTTAAGGTTGCTGATGAAATATTGACAAATGCTGTTAAAGGAATTGCTGAATTAATAACTAAAGCAGGCCTAGTTAACTTAGATTTTGCTGATATAAGGACAGTAATGGGTAAGGGGGGGGTAGCTATGATAGGTGTTGGAGAGAGCGATGCAGAAAATAGGGCTGTTGAAGCTGTTGAAAAGGCAATAAGTAATCCATTGTTGGATGTTGATATTACTGGAGCAAATGGGGCTTTGATAAATATAAGTGGTGGAGAAGATATGACACTTGAAGAGGCTAAAAAAGTTGTTGAAACAATATCAGATAGACTAAATGAAGATGCAAGAATAATATGGGGGGCACAAATTTCAGAAGATCTTACTGGAATAGTAAGAACTATGTTAATAGTTACTGGTGTAAATAGCCCGCAAATATTTGGTAAAAAGAGAACTTCTTTAGGAAGAAAGAAAAAAGAGATAGAGAAGGATTTGGGGATAGATTTTATTGATTAAAATATCTTGACAATATAAAATTAGCATCATTTTTATCTAGCCGATATAAATAGCATAAGCTTTTTAAACCCTTAAATTTCTAGATAAAAGTAATTTTAATTGTAAAATGGTTAAGGAATTATTATTAAGACTTAAAAACTTTATTATAGAATCTAAAAGGGTATGGCTAATTACTAGAAAACCAAGTCAAAGTGAATTTAAGATTATAACAAAGGTAACTGGTATAGGAATACTCATAATAGGATTAATAGGATTCATAATAGCTATGATATGGCAGGTGATAAAGTAAAATGGCTATATTTGTACTCAAAACAACAGCAAATAGAGAAGAACAAGTAATGGATTTTGTATCAGATAATGTGAAAAAGAAAAAGTTAGAAGTTTTTAGTCTAATTAGGCCCCATGGTTTAAGAGGGTATATATTAATAGAGGCTTTAAACAAAGAAGAGGCAGATTTAGCTTATCAAGGGGTTCCTTATGCTAAAGGCATTTTGCACAAGCCGTTAGATTATAAAGAAATAGAAATTATGATTGAACAAGTTAAAGTACAAGTAAATATACAGAAAAGTGATATAGTCGAGATTATTTCTGGACCTTTTAAGGGAGAAAATGCTAAGGTTAAAAAGATAGACGAAGCTAAAGAAGAGGTTGTAGTTGAACTTTTAGAAGCTGCTGTACCCATACCCATTACAGTTAAGCTAGATTCTGTAAAGGTTATCAGAAGAGAAGGAAAAAAAGAAGAAACTGAAGAAGGGCAGGAAAATGAGTAAAGAAACCATAGATTTAATTGTCGATGGTGGTAGTGCTGTTGCCGGTGCTTCACTTGGACAAACACTTGGACCTTTAAGAATTAATATTAAGGATGTACTTAATAAAATAAATGAAAAAACTACGAGTTTTAAAGGTATGAAAGTACCTGTTAAACTTATTGTTAACAAAGATACAAAAGAATTTGAGGTAGATGTTGGAAGCCCTGCGGTAAGTGAGCTGATAAAAAAAGAACTTAAATTAGAAAAGGGAAGCGATCAACCACATGTAAATAAGATAGGTAATTTAGCGATAGAACAGATAATAAAAATTGCCAATATGAAAAAGGATAGTATGCTTGTAAATAGTTTAAAGGCTGCTGTTAAAAATGTTGTTGGTAGTTGTGGACAAATGGGTGTTTTAATAGAAAGTAAAGAACCAAAAGACGTTGTTAAGGAAATTGATAAAGGAATTTATGATAAGATAATATCTTCTGGAAATATTGAAGTTAATAGTGAGAAATTAAAAGAATTAGAAGTTGGATTGAAGAAGGTACAAGAAGAAATAAAGAAGAGATTAGAAAAGGAAAAGGCAGAATTAGAGAAGGTTGCTGAAAAGAAAGTAGAAGTAGTAACTGAAGAAAAGAAAGAAGTTAAAGCTGAAGAAGTGACAAAAGAAAAGCCAACAAAAGAAGTTAAAGTAGAAGAAAAGAAAGAAATAAAGAAATAAAAAAGTTTATATACTAAAATGGGAAAGACTAAGAAGGTAGGTTCTGCCGGAAGATTTGGTATTAGATATGGTAAGGGAATAAGACAGTCAATAATAGAGATAGAAAAAAAACAAAAAACTAAACAAAAATGTCCTTACTGTAATAAACTATCTGTAAAAAGATTGGCAAGCGGAATATGGTTGTGTAAAAAGTGCGATAGTAAATTTACAGGGAAGGCTTATTACTTATAAAAATGGTATTATACAAATGTTTTAGTTGTGATAAGGTAGTTAAGGAAGATTACTTTAAAAAGAAAATAAGATGTCCGTTTTGTGGAAGTAAAATATTATATAAACCTAGGACTGTTAGTTCAAACGTAAAGGCCTTATAGGGGCTTTTTAAAAATAGTTTGTAAAAATGAATATTTCAAAAGAAACAGAAGAAAAAATAGCAAGATTGCAATTGCTTGAACAAAATTTACAAAACTTTCTTATGCAAAAACAGAGCTTACAGACGCAATTAAATGAAATAAATGGTGCTATGGAAGAATTAAATAAAAGCAAAGGAAATGTTTATAAAATTGTTGGTAATATTATGGTCGTATCAGAAAAAAATACCTTGGAAAATGATTTAAATTCAAAAAAAGAGCTTATTGAGATTAGAATTAAAAATTTAGAAAGACAAGAAGAAAAGATTAGAGAAGAAGCAGTTGGATTACAAAATGATGTACTAAGTAAAATTAAAGATGAAAAAAGGCACAAATGAAAAAATAATGGAGATTAGCAAGTTATTGGCCCAAATAGAGGCTGATGGTACCATTCCAAAAAGTGCGAGAATTAAAATTAAGGAAACAATAAATGATTTAAAATGTAATGGTGATAGTATTAATGTTGATAAAGTTAGACAATGGTTGGATGAAATAGCGGAAGATCCAAATTTACCTACTTATGCAAGAACACAGATTTGGAATGTTATTAGCGTTATAGAAAATTTACAATAGAAATATTTATATATGTGTTCTTACTCAATAAGGAATGTATTTGGGGTGATAGGAGCAAAATAAAATGGGGATATTTGAAAAGATAAAAAATGTTTTTAGTTCTAGCGATTATCCAGATGAATTTAAAGAAGATTATGTTGAGATTGATACCAAAAGTGATATTGGTGGAAAGGCAAGAATTGTAATAAAACCATTTGTTGTTGAAGAATTTACTGATATTAAACCAGCATTAGATGCTCTTAGAGAAGGATATACAATTGCTTTGGTTAATATAAGATCATTGAGAGATAAAGATATAGTTGAACTTAAAAGGGCAGTAAATAAGCTTAAAAAGACATGCGATGCAATTGAAGGAGATATAGCTGGATTTGGTGAAGATTGGATTGTTGCAACTCCTGGATTTGCTAAGGTCTTCAGAAATACAGAAATGGCTGATTTAGAAGGCGTTGAGTAATAAATAACTTATTTCTTTTTGTGTTTTCAACAAATTTATAAATCTTTTTATCGTATTTCTATTATGGAAGAATTAAAAAACCAACCTTGTCCTGTTTGTAAAAAGAATACTTTAACGTTAAGTCAGGATGAAATGGATATTCCTAATTTTGGTAAAACACTACTTTTTTCTATGACTTGTAATGAATGCGGGTATCATAAGGCTGATGTAGAAAGTATAGAGCAAAAAGATCCTTCTAAATATACTTTTACGGTTGAAAAAAAGGATGATATGAATGTAAGGGTTATAAAATCTAGTAATGCTGCAGTTAAAATACCACAATTAAGAATGGAGGTTACACCTGGACCAGCATCTGAAGGATATATTTCTAATATAGAAGGTGTATTGAATAGGTTTAAAAAAATTATAGAAGATGAAAGAGATCTAAGTGAAGAACCTGAAGTAAAGAAGCATGCTAAAAATCTACTCAAAAAATTATGGGATGTAAGCCTTGGAGATATTCAACTAAAAATTATAATAGAAGATCCATCAGGAAATAGTGCTATATTAAGTAATAAAGCTATTGTAGAAAAATTAAAGATTAAAAACTAATCCATTAATACTTTTCTTAAATTTCCAAATAATCTTTTAACATTTTAAATAAAGCCAATAAATCCTTCTTTTAATAAATCATCCCAACTAATTTTACCTATAACAACATTCGCTTCTCTTGAATTTATTATTGGTTTTTCATATTTTCCATAATCTTCTACAGCTATTCTAGGGCATGCTGTTACTACAAAAGCATCTATATCATAAAATGACATTAATTTATTTGGAATAATTTCATCCATTGTTATTAAAACCGTTTCTTTATCTTGTTTTTCCAATTCTTTTTTAATATTATTTGCTATTCCACTACAATTTTGTCCTGGTTTTAGACTAACTATTATCCCTATTTTATTTGCTTTTTTAACGTTTTCTATAGCAATAGCCCTTTGTTTTATTATTTTATTTTTTTCTTCATTCATATTTTCTAGTTTTCCAGTATTTTCATTTAAAAGAAAAACATTCTTATCAACCGTCATAGCAGCCCCTAATGAATGAAATTTGTTTCCTATAACTATAAAACAATCTACATCAACATCTTTTAAATGTCTATACTCACAACCAATAACATGACCATCATAATAAGCAAACCCTTTTTTCTTTGGTATAAAAACTTCTTTTCCATAATTTTCTAAAACCTTTTTTATATCATTTATTTTATGTATATATTGAACACTTGAAACTAAACCTATTTTATTATATTTATTTAATAATTTTAAATTATTTTTAAGCATATTAATTACATCTATATTTGATTTAAGCTCTATGTAAAGTATTGGAAAATTTGATTTAATGAATGGAGCGTGACCAAAATGCACTATTAGATCACACTTAAGTTTATTAGCTTCATCTGTTCCCAAATCACAACCACCCCAACATGATTCACCAGAAACAATAGCTCTAGCCTTTGTTTTAGATTCTATAAGATTTGCTATTCTTATAGCTTCTTTTTTTAAGCCTTCTGGAAGCTGTAAAAGTACTTTTTTATAGTTATTTTTATTTATTTCTTCTATCATCCTTGATTCTTCAAAATCGTATA
>CAYIXF010000002.1:0-22685 GCA_964367265.1 Candidatus Woesearchaeota archaeon | reverse complement strand
CCTGCTTCTATTGCTGCTTCTATCTTTGATGTTACTCCTCCCACAGCCAATACTTCTCCTCTAATAGATAAAGATCCTGTCATTGCTATATCTTGTTTAATTGGTATATTTTTTAAGGCTGATATTATTGCTGTAGCTACTGCTATAGATGCCGAATCTCCTTCAACACCTTCTGCTGTTTGAAGAAATTGTACAAAAATATCGTGCTTTTCTTTAATATCTTCTCCAAAATATTTTAAAACTATTGCAGAAACATTTTTAACAGCTTCTTTTGCTATTTCTCCTAAGCGGCCAGTTGCTACAAATTCTGCTTTCTTTCCACCTGGCGTAACTTCTGCTTCTATTGGCAACATAACTCCAGAAAAAGAACTTCCTGAACCTATAACAGCTAAACCATTTACTCTTCCTATCTTTGTTCCTTTTGTTATTATAACTTCATACTCTTTCTTTTGTTCTATGTATTTATCTGCAATTTGTTGTTCTAGTGTCTTTGCTATTTTCTTTGCTCTTAAGACATGTTTTCTTTCTACAAATTTAGATTTTTCTTCAGAGGCTAAATCTCCTGCTGCTCTTACTAAACCACCAAGCTCACGCAGATGGATAGTTAGTTTTCCCTTTGTTCCAGACATTTTTCTAGATTCATTAATCATTTCTTCAACTGCTTCTTTAGTAAAATGTGGAATTTTTTTATCTTTAATAATCTCTTGAGCTACAAATATTGCTGTTTTATCTCTATTCTCTTGTGTATCTGGCATTGTTTCGTTCATGTAAACTTCATAACCATAACCCCTTACTCTTGATCTTAATGCCGGATGTACTCTTTTTACAGTTTCATAATTTCCTGCTGCTACTAAAATAAAATCGCATGGAACTGCCTCTGTTCTTACCATTGCTCCAGAAGATCTTTCGCTTTGCCCTGTTATTGGGTATCTTTTTTCTTGCAGTGCTGATAATAATTCTTGTTGTGTATGTGGTGGCAATGTTGCTATTTCATCTATAAATAAAACACCGCCATTAGCTTTATGTATCATACCAGGAACTACTCTTTCGTAAGCTGGGGTACCTAAACCACCAGATTGTAATGGATCATGTAAAACATCACCAAGTAAAGCTCCTGCATGTGCTCCTGTTGCATCTAGAAATGGTGATTGTTGCTTATCTGAATTATCTACTAATAATTTAGGGATATATTGTCCATTTGTCTTTATTCTTCTTCCTAGATTCATAAATAAAACAAATACTGCTAAAAATATCATGCTACCTATTATAGAGGCCGCTGCTAATATATCCCCATATTGTTTTCTTACCCACCATGGAGATATTATTGCAATAATTATAAGGATAAAAAAGATAATATTTTGATTTTTAATAGAGCTTAAAGATTGTAACTTTGCCCTTGTAACTATGCTTTTTCCTTTACCCTTTGGCATAGCCCTTATTAATGGCATGTTTTCATCTTCTTGGTTATGTATGGAAAGAATGTCTACTAATTTTTCTTCTGGTAAAAGTTCTGCTAAAGATTGCCCTAACATAGATTTACCAGTACCTGGCTGACCAATTAATAAAACATGTCTTCTTTGTTTGGCTGCTTTTTTTATTATTTCTAACCCATTATCTTGGCCTATAACTTGTTCAGAAATCTTTTTAGACACTTTAATGTCTGCTGTTGTTTTATAATTTAGTTTGGGCATTCTTTTGGTTAAAAGAGAGTTATATTTAATAAATTTTATAAATGTTTCTTTTTAAAATTAGAATTAAACTATGTCTTCTTCTGCTATAACTATGAAATCGCCTATGGCTATAACTGCACTATAAGGTATTAAAAGGCTGCCATCTTTATCTCTTTCTAAATCTAAAGCGTCACAATAACTTGTTGGGTTTTTTAGAATTATTTGTATTAGTTCGCCTGTTCTTGTTTCGAACGTTAAATTGCCTACCTCACCAAAACGCTTTCCTGCTTTACTAACAATGGTCTTACCTACTAATTGTCTAGTTGATTTTCTGTCTTCTGCCATTCCCATACCTTAAAGGTAACAACTTATTTATAAATGTTTCTAAGATAAAATCATTTTAAAGCTTATTTATTATAAATAGTATTACTCCCATTATTATTAAGAAAATGATTATTTTTAATATCTTCTTGAAAATTTTAAATAAAATTATAAATATTATTATGAAAATTAATAAGGTTATTATAAAATTAAAATTGACCATTAATTTTAGGGGTATTTTTCCTTTATAAAAATATCTTTAAGGTTGTTATATGCTTCCCTCACACCTTTGTTTCTTATGGAGTGTTTTTTGTTATTTATTGTTTTTTATCTTTTCTTCTTTAATTATAGCTTAAACCTTTGTTTTAATTTTAAATTTTTTTTAAGATTTAATAAAAATTAATATTTAATTTACTTTTAAGTAATTAAATTAAGAGATTCTATATTATATTTAGTTTATAAGCTTTATAAAGATAAATTAATAAATATAATTCATTTTTTATTTATATTTTATTATATAAATTTTTCTAAGTTTTAATATATAATATAATAATATTATTTTATAATATATATAATATATAGTGTTATTATTATGAAGTTCTATGTGAAGTAGAGGGGCCTATTTTTGTGTAGTAACATAATTTTAAATAATTTATATCTTAAAATATACTTGCATCGGAAATATAGGTGTAGGTATCTATTTTATAGCATAATAATTTTTAAATATTAATTAACTTATTAAAAAGTTTCATGACAACTAATTTAGTAACTTTTTTTGAAGATTTTCTTAAAAAAGAGCCATTACTTATTAATAAAAAAGTATTACAAGCCAATTATACCCCAGATAACATCCCACATAGAGAAGATCAAATAAGAACCATTGCAGGAATATTAGCACCATGTCTAAAACTAGAGAAACCATCTAATATATTTTTATATGGGAAGACAGGGACAGGAAAAACATTAACAATAAAATATGTAACAAAGCAAATATTAGAGGTAGCTAGACAAAAAAACTTAAATTTAAAAGTAATTTATGTTAATTGTAAGTTAAAAAGGGTTTCTGATACAGAATACAGGTTAATAGCACAATTAGCTAATGAATTTGGTAAAGAAATACCACCTACAGGATTACCTACAGATGAGGTTTATAAATTATTTATTAAAACACTAGACAATAGTAAAAGCCTTGTAATAATAATCTTAGATGAAATTGACCAATTGGTTAAGAAGGTAGGAGATAATATTTTATACAACTTAACAAGACTTACGTCTGAGTTAAAGAATAGCGAGATAACTATAATAGGAATATCAAATGATTTAAAATTTACAGAGGACTTAGATGCTAGAGTAAGGAGTTCTTTATCTGAGGAAGAATTAGTTTTCCCGCCTTATGATGCTTTACAAATAAAAGATATATTAAAACAAAGGTCTATCTTGGCTTTTAGAGATGATGCAATTGACGAAGGCGTTGTAGAAAAATGTGCTGCTTATGCTGCTAGAGAGCATGGTGATGCTAGAAGGGCATTGGATCTATTAAGGGTTGCAGCAGAATTGGCAGAAAGAAAAAATAAGAGTAAGGTGGATATAGAGGATATAGATGCTGCAGAAGATAAAATAGAGAAAGATAGGGTTTTAGATATAATTAAGACACAACCAAAACAATTCCAACTTACCTTGATGGCAATACTTATAACAAATGAAAGAGGATTATTTTTTACGGGAGATGTTTATGATGTTTATAAAAACCTTTGTGAACAGTGTGGATTAAAACCATTAACACAAAGAAGAGTAAGCGATATTATTGCAGAATTTGATATGCTTGGTATAATAAATGCTAAGGTTATTAGCAAAGGCAGATACGGAAGAACAAGAGAAATAGGTTTAGCAATTCCTTCATCAACAATTCCAACAATAAATAATATTTTGAAGGAAGGGCTGAATTTATGATTAATAAAGAAATTATAAAATCACTTATAAAAGAAGGATATTTAATTACCCCAGAATTAGCAGAGAGTATAAACGAAAGTGAAGATAAAGATTCAATTTTAGAATTAATTTCTAAATTAAAAGATAAACCAATTATATTAACAGAAAATTTAATTAAAATAAATATAGAAAATTATTATCCAAACCAAGAAAACCAAAGTAAATCTATAAATAATGTTATTATAGCAAAATCTTATAAAGAAAATACTAAAAAAATAGACGTACAAGATTTCGTAAATAATTTTAGGGCAAGATATAATTTTTTGAAAGATATATTAATGAACAGATTGGAATTACAAGATAGCCTTTCTATAAATAAATTATATAACAAACAAGAAAGAGAAAAGGTTAGTATAATTGGGATGGTTGTTAAAAAAGAAACTACAAAAAATAGCAATATTTTAATAACTATAGAAGATTTTACAGGAACTATAAACATTTTAGTTAATAAAAATAAAAATATTTATAATGTAGCCAAAGATATTGTTTTAGATGAGGTTATTGGGATTACTGGTGTTTTTGGAAAAAGCATTGTTTTTGTAGATGAGATATACTTTCCAGACATACCTAATAAAGAACTTAAAAAAATTGATGAAGATGTTTATGTTGCCTTTACATCAGATATTCATGTTGGATTGTATGCATTTCAAGAAAAAAATTTTATAAAATTTTTAAAATGGTTAAATGGAGAGTATGGTGATGCTAATCAAAAGGAACTTTCTAAGAAGGTTAGATATTTAATTCTTACTGGAGATTTAGTTGAAGGCGTAGGTGTTTATCCAAATCATGAAAAGGATTTGGTTATTAAGGATATATATAAGCAGTATGAAAGACTTGCAGAATTATTAAGTATGGTTCCAAAGAGCATAAATATTGTTTTATGTGGAGGAAATCATGATGCTTTAAGAATTGCTGAACCACAACCAGAATTATATAAAGATTTAGCTAAACCATTATGGGACTTATCTAATGTCAAAATTACAACAAACCCAAGTTTGGTTAATATTCATTCTTCAAAAGACTTTCCAGGATTTAATATTTTAATGTATCATGGATTTAGCATACCTTATTACTCTACAAATGTTGATTCGATAAGGTTAGCTGGTGGATTGAATAAGGTTGATATTATTATGAAATTATTTTTACAGAGAAGGCATTTAGCACCATCACATACATCTACCTTGTATATTCCTAGCGGGACTAATGAAGATCCTTTGTTAATAGATACTGTCCCAGATTTTTTTGTTACAGGACATGTCCATAAGGTTGTTGCTACAAATTATAAAAGTGTTAGCATGATTTGTTCTGGTTGTTGGGTAACCCAAACATCTTACCAGGAAAGGAGAGGGTTGGTACCAGAATCATTTAAAATAATATTAGCAAGTTTAAAGACTAGGGAATTTAGAATACTGAATTTTGAGGAATAAATGGAAGCAAGTAAAGATATTAAAAAATATTTTGATGAAATAGATGAAAAGGTTAAACTAGCTTACAGTATAGCAAACAAAGCAAAGAGTAAGGGATACGATGTAGATAAGATAGTAGATATACCTTTAGCAAAGAACATGGCTGAGAGGGTAGAAGGAATAATAAGTATAGTTGCACCCCAAATTAGAAATTCTGGTATGGTAGAAAGAATAGCAGAGTTAGAAGATAAATATGGTAAATTAGATTGGAGAGTTGCTTTGGTTATTGCAGAAGAAGTAGCTAGAGAAAAGTTTTGTAAGTTTAAGAATAAGTTAGAGGCTATTGAAGTTGGGATAAGGGTTGGACTTGCATATGTTACTATAGGTGTAGTTTCTTCACCTTTGGAGGGATTTATAAGATTAGATTTAAAAAAGAGAAGAGATGGTAAAGATTATTTTTGTTTATATTATTCTGGACCAATAAGAAGTGCAGGTGGTACTGCTGCATCTGTTTCTTTATTAATAGCTGATTACTTAAGAAATAAATTTGGATATGAAAGATATGATCCAACAAATGATGAAGTACAGAGAATGATTGTAGAGATGTATGATTATCATGAAAGAATTACCAATTTACAATACTTACCAACAGAAGAAGAAGCAGAATTTTTACTTTCAAATTTACCTGTACAAATTGATGGTGATCCTACTGAAGAAATGGAAGTAAGTAATTATAAAGATTTAAGCAGAATAGATACGAACAGATTAAGGGGTGGTCCATGTTTAGTAGTAGCAGAAGGAATTTCACAAAAAGCTCCAAAATTATGGAAACAGTTGAGTAAATGGGGTAAAGATTTTGGATTAGATGATTGGAATTTTTTAGAAGAATTTATAAATATACAAAAAAAACTTAAGTCTAAATCTGTAAGCATTAGTGATATAAAAAACATAAATCCAGATCATACTTATATAACTGATTTAGTAGGTGGAAGACCTGTTTTAACTTATCCTTTAAGAAAAGGGGGTTTTAGATTGAGATATGGTAGGGGCAGGAATAGCGGCTTAAGTTCGACATGCATACATCCTGCTAGTATGTCTATTCTGAATGATTATATTGCAATAGGTACACAGTTAAAGCTAGAAAGACCAGGTAAAAGTACTGCTTTAGGCGTATGCGATACTATTGAGGGCCCTATTGTAAAATTAAATAATGGGGATGTTCTATTTTTAGATACAGAAGAAGAAGCTAAAAATTATTCAGATAATATAAAAGAAATACTTTTTTTAGGAGATATTTTAATTAATTATGGTGATTTTTTAAATAGAGTACATGTGCTTGTTCCTGTCGGTTATTGTGAGGAATGGTGGTTACAGGAAGTTAAGAAAGCAGATAGCAAGTTTAAGGCAGATACAAAAATAAGTTTTGATAAAGCATTAGAGATTTCAAAAAGATTAAACGTACCAATACACCCAAGATATACATATCATTGGGCAGATATTTCTAAAGAAGACTTTTTTAGATTAATTAATTGGGTAAGTAAAGGAAAAATAGATAGTAATAAAATAGTTTTGCCTATTACTGAAGATAATCCAAAAAGAGTTTTAGAATTACTTGGTATCCCACACAACATTTTTTTAAATGAAGGTATTGTTATAAGTGGTGATTGGGCTAGTGCATTTTTATGTAGTTTAGGATTGCTTAATAAAAAAATTGATCTTAAAAAAATTAATAATTTAATACAATCTAAAGAAGATGTTTTAGATATTATCAATTCAATCTCTGATGTTAGGATAAGAGATAAATCTGGCACATTTATAGGAGCGAGAATGGGTAGGCCAGAAAAGGCTAAGATGAGAAAATTAATAGGCAGTCCACAAGTGCTATTTCCGGTTGGAGATAGTGGTGGAAGATTAAGGGCATTTAATGCAACACTTGAAATAGGAAAAATAAGTGGAGACTTTCCATTATACTTTTGTAAAAATTGTAATAAAGAAACTATATATTCTGTTTGTGAAAATTGTGATAATTTAACCAAAGAAGTTTTTTATTGCAATGAATGTAAAAGGGTTTTGGATAGTAATAAGTGCAATATACATGGAGAAGCTGTGAACTATGATTTTAAGGAAATTGATATAAGACATTATTTTGAAAAGGCCGTTAGTAAGCTGGGTATTGATGAGATACCTCAATTAATAAAAGGAGTAAGAGGAACGTCTAGTAAAAATCACGCAATAGAAAATTTAATTAAAGGAATATTAAGAGCCATGTATAATCTTTATGTTAATAGAGATGGAACAATAAGATATGATATAACAGAGTTACCTATTACAGCATTTAAACCAAAAGAGATAGGAACGAGCATAGAAAGATTGAAGGAATTGGGTTATAATAAAGATATAAATGGAGAAGATTTAATTAGCAAAGAACAAATATTAGAATTAAAACCACAAGATGTAATATTGCCAAGTTGTGAATCATCTCCAGATGAAGGAGCTGACATTGTTTTAGGTAGGGTTGCTAATTTTATAGATGATTTGTTAGTTAAATTTTATAATGAAAAAAGATTTTATAATTTAAGAGATAAAAGGGATTTAGTTGGGCATTTTGTGGTAGCATTAGCGCCACACATTTCTGCAGGTATTGTTGGGAGAATAATTGGTTTTTCTAAAACACAAGGGCTTTATGCACATCCTTTGTTTCATTGCGCTTGTAGAAGGGACGCTGATGGGGATGAATTGAGTGTAATACTCTTGTTAGATGTTTTACTAAATTTTTCTAAACAATATTTACCTTCCCATAGAGGAGCAGTTCAAGATGCGCCAATAGTTTTAACCTCAAATTTAGTTGCTTCTGAGGTTGATGATATGGTTTTTGATATGGATGTTGTTAACGAGTATCCTCTCGAACTTTATGAGGCTGCATTAAATTATAAACAACCTAGTGAAGTAAAGATAGAAAAATTAAAGGAAAGATTGGGCACAGAGAAGCAATATATGAACTTTGGATTTACGCACGATACGAGTGATATTAATGTAGGTGTTAAATGTAGCGCTTATAAATTCCTTCCAACCATGAAAGAAAAGGTATTTGGTCAGATGGCAATAGCAGAAAGAATAAGGGCTGTTGATCAAGATGATGTTGCTAGATTAATTATAGAGAGACATTTTCTGAGGGATATATTGGGAAATTTAAGAAAATTTTCTACACAAGAATTTAGATGCGTAAAGTGTAATGAAAAATTTAGAAGACCACCTTTAGCAGGTGTTTGTAAAAAATGCAATGGTAAAATAATATTTACTGTTTCGGAAGGGACAGTTACAAAATATCTACAACCGACAATAAGTTTAGCAAATAAATATAATTTATCTCCTTTCTTAAAACAAACCTTAGAACTTACTAAAAGAAGAATAGAAAGTGTATTCGGGGTAGAGAAGGAAAGACAAGAAGGATTAGGTAAGTGGTTTGGGTAGTTATAATATATAGTAAAGTATAACGGGTAGAATTAAGCAGCCCATAGCATGACTTCTCCCTATTTTTATTAATGGTGCAATTAGACCAAGCATAGTTGCTACAAATAAAATTAAGAGCCCAATAAAACTGGTAAAATAAAATACAAGCAATGTTATAAAAATAATTACTATTAAACATGTTAATTTATAATTGATGATGTTTATAAATTTCGAGAATTGTTTTGCTAAAAATAATGTATAAGGGACAGCAATTCCAGCTACTAATAAAGAAACTCCTAAAAATAAAATTAAAGTATCAAAGTTAACTGTTTCTATTATTCTTTGTGCTATAACTATAGAACCATTTCTTGCTTTATTTAATACATATAGCCCAACTATGCTTAATAACATATTTACAGTACCTATTCCACCGACCATTATTAAGAATCCACGATCTGTAATTTTTCTTGCAAATGTTGATCCAAGTATTGCAGCTTGAGCTGGACCAATACCCGGAAGAAAACTACATAATGATGAAGAGAATGTTCCAGTTATAGTTGCTTTTGTTATTTCTTTTTTAGATAATTTCTCTGATTCAAAATTTTGTTGTGGTATTTTTGTATTATCATTATAACTAAGAAGTAATGTAGATACTCCAAATAAACCAGACAACATTGGCAATAAAGGATCTTTTAAATTTAAATTAAAGACACCCATACCTAAAATTCCAGAAAGAATAAAAACTATTAACGGCCAAAATTTTGAATTTCTTTCTTTTAAAATTAAAATTAATGTTGTTGCAATAAGAATGTAACCTATTGATGATTTTATTATTGGATAGATAGATGAAACTGTAGTTATTACTATTGGAGTAAGGTTTATTATTAATAATAAACAAAATAAGCTTCCCATTACTGTTAATTTAACAGCTTCATAACCACGACCTTGTAAAAGTAAACGATGTGCTGGTAATACAGACATTGCTGTTGATTCATCTGGTGCTCCTAAGAATGCACTTGGGATGAAATCAAGAAAACTGTGAATTATAGACATAGAAATTATAAATACAGCTAATGTAAGGGGTGAAGTATATTGTAATAAGATTGGAGATAAACTTAGAGTTATTACACTTACTAAATTTATGTGTATTCCTGGAATTATTCCAGAAAATGTGCCCATTACACAACCCAAAAAAATTGCAATTAATGTGTGACTGAGCATTATTTTATTAATATAATTAAATCTGCTATAATTTCTATTTTATCTTTATATTTACTAACTTTACCTTCTACTTCAATTAAATCATTTTTACTTAAATTTATTTTTTCTTCTTTAAAGATTATAGTGGTAATTTCTCCAGTATTATCTCTTACATTTAATATATACAAGCCGGGCGTTTCTGCTAAAGAGGTAATATAACCTTTAATTTTAACTTTTTGATCTATTGAACTATTTGTTATATTTGCTATGTTAGACATACTTAAATCAGTTTTTTCCGAAATAAAAAGTATCAATAAAACACCAAATAAACTAGATATCAAAGCAATTTTTAGCAAATTTTTTTCTTCCATTTTAGAATAGATAGCTTTATATTTAAAAATCTATTTATTGTATTTATGGATTCAATAGCTAGATTTGATCTTATAAAGAGGAACACTCAAGAAATTGTAACAGAAAATGAATTAATTAATTTACTAGAAATTAAAAAGAATCCTGTAGCTTATTGGGGTACTGCACCAACAGGAAGGGTTCATATAGGTTATTTTATTCCGATGGTTAAGGTAGCTGATTTCTTAAAGGCAGGATTTAAATTCAAAATATTAATCGCAGACTTACATGCTTACTTAGATGATCAAAAAACACCCTGGGCACTTTTAGATGCAAGAACTGAATATTATAAAGAAATAATAAAGGCGATGATAGATTCTATTAAAGTTAATCATAAAAATTTAAATTTTGTTGTAGGTTCAGATTTTCAGTTAGATAGTGAATATATTTTAAATGTTTTAAGAATGAGTGCAGAAGTAACATTGAATAGAGCTAAGAGAGCAGCTGCAGAAGTTGTTAGATTTACTGAAGAACCAAAAGTTGGGAGTTTTATTTATCCATTGATGCAGATTGAAGATGTTCCTACTTTAAATGTAGATGTTACTTTTTCTGGACTTGATCAAAGGCACATTTATATGCTTGGAAGAGAACTTTTACCTACACTAGACCAGAATAAACCAATATGCGTTTTTACTCCCATGTTACCTGGGTTAGAGGGAGAAAAGATGAGCGCAAGTGTAGAAAAAAGTAAAATAGACTTACTAGATACAAAAGAAGATATTATTAGAAAAGTTAATTCATCATATTGTGTTGCTGGGGATGTAAATAACAGTTTATTACCTTTTATTAAACACGTAATTTTTCCTTTGAAAAACCATATTGCTATCGAGAGAGATAAAAAATTTGGTGGAAAACTTACTTATAATAATTATAATAATTTAGAGCGCGATTTTATTAATAAAAAATTACACCCTGCAGATTTAAAGAACACCGTTTCTTTTGAGGTTAATAAATTATTAGATCCTATTAGAAGGAAATTTAAAAGTAAACAGAAATTAGTCAGTAAGGCTTATCCTTAATTATGAAACTTATTAAAGTTGCAAGTTCTCAGGGAAGTTTAGGTAAAAATATAGAGACTGAAGATGCACCAAATGCAATAATTAATAATTTAAATCAAAAAGTTTTTTTTGACGAAGTTAAAATAATACAAAACAATATAGACGATACAAATAAGAATATTTATTTAAAGGCTAAATCCTTTTTAAATGAAAAGGCAATATTCTTGGGTGGAGATCACAGTATAACTTATTCTTTATTTAAAGCATTTACAGAAAAAAGTAAAAAAACAGGTTTATTGGTATTTGATGCGCATCCAGATTGCCAGAGTGATTTTAATGTTACGCATGAAGATTTTTTAAGGGTATTAATTAAAGAGAAATTAATTAAACCCGAAAACGTTATTTTAATTGGAGTAAGAAAATGGACTAATGAAGAGTTTGCATTTTTAAGAAATAATAATATAAAATTTTTTACGGTAGAGCAACTTTATACAAATTTTATAGAAAACTGTGATATTATTATAGGAATGTCTAGAAATTTTGATAAGTTATACCTGAGTATAGATATAGATGTTATTGATCCAGCTTTTGCTCCAGGTACTGGTTATATTGAACCTCTTGGGTTACAACCAAGAGAATTAATTTATATGTTAAAGAGATTTAAAAGATTAGAAAATTTAAAATGGATCGATATTGTAGAAGTTAATCCTAAAAAAGATATTAATAACATGACTGTTAAGTTAGCTGCTAAAATAGTTGATGAATTATTAGAATGAGATGCTTTATAGCAATAGATTTATCAGAGGATATAAAAGATTATTTATATAACTTACAAAAAGAAATTGGTAATAGCTTAGCTAAGATAAGATGGATTGAAAAAAAGAATTTACATTTGACATTAAAGTTTCTGGGTGATATAGATGAAATTAAAATAAGTAACGTAAAGAAAATATTAAGCAACGTAAAATTTGAACCATTTGAAGTTAAAATTGAAAAAATTGGCGTATTTCCTAGCGAAAATTATGTAAGGGTTATTTGGGTTGGGTTAAATACTACTAATAAAGTTATTGAATTGCAAAAGGATATTGATTCTGCATTATTAAATTTATTTCCAAAGGAGCAGAGATTTGAATCACATTTAACAATAGGAAGGGTAAAGTTAATTAAAGATAAGGTAAAATTTATAGAAAAATTAAAGAAAATTAAAATTAAGGATTTATATTTTAATATTAATAAATTTAGGATTTATAAAAGTACATTAACCAGAAATGGCCCTATTTATGAAGTTATTGAAGAGTATTCTTGATTAGTAAAGTTTATTAATTATAAAATACTCCCTAATTTTTTAGGATGATTGTTCCTTTTGCTACTCTTGAAGAAATAGTAGAAAGATGCGTAAAATCTGTAAAGGAAAGATTTTCTGAGAGATACTGTATTATTGTTGGAAATTATTCTGCTGGTGATGGTATTAAAATTAGAACTAACTTAGTTAATGCTTTAAAGAATTTAAATAATTATAGAATAATTAACTTAGATGCTACATTCTATCGTAGGACTGAATATTTGCTTGATCATATTAAAAAAGAAAAGAATAAAGATCCAGAGAGTTTGTTTATCATACTTGATAGATTATCCGAAGCTGAAAATAATGAATATTTAGCATCTATTTCTTATAGCATAGATGTTGGTAAATGCTTAGGTTACGTACCTCTTTTCTAGAATATTTTTTATCTGCCTCGCCTTTTTTGGACCCATTTTATCTATCTTTTGTAATTGTTTTTCTGTTGTATTTGTTATTCTTTTAATGGTTTTAAATTTTTTAAGCAAAGATTTAGCTAATTTTGGACCTATTCCTGGAAGCATTTCTATAATTATCTCTTGTTGTTGCTTTAATGTTAAGGCTTTTCTTTTATTTGCTATACTTAATGGTTTTCTTGTTTTTTCTAAACGTCTTGCTATTACTGCTAATAAAGAAGCTGTATCACGATAATTTTTTGTATGCAGTATTGGTATTTGATAATCTATTGCTATTGATGCCAACATTCCGCGTATTGCATTAGGATGAAAATTCCTTAATTCATAAATATTTTCTGAACCTTCTATAACTAAAATAGGAATATCAAAGTTTTTCTTTAGCGCAATTAATTGTGTTATAATTCTTTTATCTATTATGGAATTTAAAAAATCATTTTGTGTCTTTTTTTCTATACCAACATTTAAAACTTTTCCTTTATTATTCTTGCTTTGTAATATAAAGTCTGCTACGGCTAGTTGTTTAATATCGACATCAAACTTTTCTTTTATTAATTCTTTTATAATTCCAGAATTTCTTTCCCTATGGTCAACAAGTATTTTCACCATTTTTCTAATGTATGTTGTTTCATTTTGTATAATGTTTTTCTCATTATTTTTTCTTTATGTTTTGCACTCCAGTAATATGCTTCATCCCTTGTCCCCCTTGTTATTAAAATTATCACCTTTCCTTTTGAAATTCTTCCAACCCTACCCATCCTTTGTATTACCCTTATTTCACTCGCTATAGGTTCGTAGAATATTGCAATATCAGCAGAGGCTATATGTAACCCTTCTTCTCCTATGGATGTTGTAACTAAAATGTTATATTTTCCTTCACCAAATTGTTTTATTGTTTCAATTTGTATTTTTTGCGTTATGCCTTCCTTTTGTCCAACTAATTCAACAGGGTAAATATTATTTATTTCTTTTAAATTTTTTATAATCTCTTTTATAGTATTTCTAAAATTAGCGAATATAATTATTTTTGAAGCTGGGTTATTTTTAATTTGTTGTTCTACAATAGAACAAAGCTTAATGACCTTTGGATGTTTTATATCCACACTGCACAAACTAATTGCTTTTGCAATATCTTTATTATTTAAAATAACGTTTGCAGCTTTTGTTTTTTCTGATAATAATTTCTTCCAATATTCCCTTACTATAACAATCCCTTGTGTTTCTAGTAATTCAAGAGCATAACTTAATTTAATTAGTTGAGCAACTAAGGATATACCATAGAATGCAGCAGGATTACCACGATTTACATTTTTTCTTAATTCGTTTTGCATGCTTAGTAAATCTCTTTTATTAACCAAATTTAGTGGTTTAGATAATCCAAATTTTTTTAATTCTTTAAGTTTTAATATATAAAAATTTTTAATTAAGTCTCTGATTTGTTTGTACTCCTCTGGTAAGTAAACTTCAACCCATTCTATTTCTTTTTCTTGAATATATTCTTTAACATCTTCATCAATAGAAGAACGAATTTCTACCGCTTCTATTAAAAGATTTTTACATATTTCTTCTATTCTTTCTTTTGTTCCACCAGGAGATGCTGTTAGGGCTAATATTCTTGGAAATCTTGCTTGTTTAATGTATTCATTAGCAACCTTTGTGTGAGCATATTTTAAACGAGAACGATGGGCTTCGTCTAGACATAACATTGAAAAGTCTTGTAAAGATATTCTATTATTTTCTATGTCTGATTGAATTGTTTGGGGGGTAGCAACTATTATCTTTGCAGTTTCCCATATATTTTTTCTTTTTTCTGGTGTAATAGCTCCCGTTAATAATAAAATATCATCTTTAGATATTGTTGTACATTCTATGAATTCTTTAAATATCTGGTTAGATAATGGCTTGGTTGGAGTACATATTAATATTTTTGAATTTGGAAAGTTATTTAATCTGTTAACTGCTAAAAGTATTGCTATCTTTGTTTTTCCTGTTCCAGTAGGTAGAACTACTAGTGTATTTTTAACTTTAGCTGTTTCTAATATGTTTTCCTGATATTGACGTGGTATAAAATTTCTTATATTCATATTAATTGATTTATCTTGTATAATAAAAAGCTTTTTATAGTCTTTCTTTGAATTATAACAAATGATTTTACTATTGCTTGGATTTTTAGATTTAATATCCGGTGTTGTTTTGCTTATCTTAAAATTTAAAATATTTAGCTTAGCTTGGTTTTTTGCTTTATATTTGATAATAAAACTTTTAATTTTTGTGGATTTTACTAGTACTGTTGATTTTTTTTCGGGTATTTTGATAATATTGGCTATTTATGGGTTTTATCCCTTTGTAACTTGGTTAGCTGTATTGTGGTTATTGCAGAAAGGATTTTTTAGCATATTTAGATAGGTTTTAAATAATAATACTTATTTCTAATTTATTGGGCCCGTAGCTCAGCTTGGTAGAGCACCTGCCTCTTAAGCAGGTGGTCGTGGGTTCAAATCCCATCGGGCCCGTTATTATAATGAAAAATTTAGAAGAATGGATTGAAGAATTAAAAAATTCTAATAAATTAATAATTGTAGAGGGTTTAAAGGATAAAATAGCCTTAGAAGCTTTGGGTATAAAAGGTATAATAACAATAAATAAACCATTTTATAAGCTTATAGAAGATATTTCTAAACTTAGAGAATGTATATTGTTAGTTGATTTAGATAGGGAAGGCAGAAGGATTTATAATCAATTAAGTTCACAATTACAAAAAAATCGTATAAAAGTAGATAATAGATTTAGGGAATTCTTGTTTAAGAATACAAAATTAACACAAATAGAAGGTTTAACAAGGTATTTAATTAAAAATAATATTAATTTATAACACTTCTCTTATTCTTTCTATTGATTCTGCTATCTTGTTACCGTTTTCTGTTAATTTAATGGTCTTAATACGGCCTTGTTTTTCAAAATTTACCAGTCTTGCCTTCTCCATTTCTTGCAAAATTTTAACAGCATGAGAATATGTACAATCAACTTCTTTTGCTAAAATTGAACCATATCTATTTTTTCCACCTTTTCTTAAAGAAATTAATATCATAGCAGGTTTTTTTCTAAAAAAAACCTCAAATATATCTTTTTTCTTGCTTACCATTAAACCCCCCTATTAAATTTTATTTTTTAATTATTTTTTGTTGTAAATTAAGATAATTAACCTATATTTAAATGTTTCTTTTCTTAAATATATGTTTCAACCATCACTTTTTACTATATTTATGCCTAAATTTTTATAATCCATCAAAAGTTTTAAATATAATGGTATTTTTAACTGTTTATGTTAAGTATAAAGTTTATAAGAGAAAATCCAAAAGTTATAAAAGAGGATTTAAAAAAGAGAAATCTCTCTGATAAAATTAATCTAGTAGACGAATTATTAGATAAAGATGAAAGATTACGGGGGCTAAAACAAAATATCGATGAATTAAGGCGGAAAAGGAATATTATAACAGAAGAAATAAACAAACTTAAGAAAGAAGGAAAGGACATTTCTAATAAACTAAATCAGGCTAAAGATATCCCACTACAAATTAAAAAATTAGAGGAAGATTATGCTAAATTAGAGGAAAGAATTAGATTTATTTTAGATACTATGCCAAATATTACCCATAAAAATGTACCATATGGATTAAACGCAACTAATAATAAAGTTTTGAGAAAATGGGGTGAACCAAAGAAAAATCTTTTATTAATGGGGCATGTCGAATTAGCAGAAAAATTAGGCATTGCTGATTTTGATGCAGGAAGAGAGGTTGCTGGACAAGGTTTTAATTATTTAAAAGATGAATTGGCCGTATTAGATTTTGCATTACAAAAATATGCTGTTGATTTTTTATTGAAAAAAGGATTTGAATTAATTGTTCCGCCAATGATGTTAAATAGAGAAACCTTGAGTGGAACTGTTGTTTTATCTGATTTCAAAGATGTTATCTACAAAATTGAGAATGAAGATTTATATTTGATTGGAACTTCTGAACATTCTTTAGTTTCTATGTTGAAAAATAAAACATTAAAAAAAGAAGATTTACCCATTAAAATATGTGCTGTTACGCCCTGTTTTAGAAGAGAAATAGGGGGGCATGGTGTTGATACTAAGGGATTATTTAGGATGCACCAATTTAATAAAGTTGAACAAATTATATTTACTACAGCTGAAGATTCTTTTAAAAGATTAGAAGAAATGCAAAAAATAACAGAAGATTTTTTTAAAACATTAAAGATTCCCTTTAGGGTTGTTGAGATATGTTCTGGTGATCTTGGAATGAAATTTGCAAAACAGTATGATATAGAGGCATGGTTCCCAAGACAAAATGAGTATAAAGAAGTAACTTCTGCTGGTAATTGTACAGACTACCAAGCAATACCTTTAAATATAAAATATTCAGATAAAGATGAAAAAAAGTTTATGCATATATTAAATAATACGATGGTTGCTACATCTAGAGCAATGGTTGCTATCTTGGAAAACTATCAAGAGAAAAATGGAAGTGTTAAGATACCAAATGTTTTACATAAATATACAGGTTTTAAGAAGATAAGTTTAAAAAGTATAAAAACTAAGAAAAAATAAAATGGAAGAAGAAAAAACTAGGGCGGATATTGAAGATCAAGAAACTGAAGAGAAGATAGAAGAAGAGATGGAAAAAGGAGAGGTAGATGAGGACGTTTATAGTAAAGAAGGTACAAAGAAATTAGAAGAAGGTGACGAAATTGATGAGTTAGAAGAAGGATTTATGGAAGGATATAACGAAGAAGCTCAATTAGCTAAATGTTCTTTTTGCGGAAAGATATTAAAAGATAAGTTTGTAGAAATACAGAAAAAGAAAGAAGTATATAGGTTTTGTTCTAGTTCTTGTGCAGAAAAATTTAAAAGTAAGAGAAAATGAAAAAATTGGAAAAACAAAAGTAATAAATGTTGGAAGAAAAGGGAAAATTATTGAGATTTAATTTAAGGCCAATTATCTTTTATAATATCTCTTCCTATGAAACCCACCCCTATGGGGATTTTGTTGACCTCTAAATGGATGATGTCCCTCCCATTTGATTTCTATTTTTTCTAATTTAGGGATTGGCTCTTTTGGTATATGTATATGATACTCTTTTAGAACCCTTGAAAAGTTATCATGATCGCTGCTAGCAATAAGATTTATTACCTTTCCTTCTTTTCCAGCACGGGCAGTTCTACCTATCCTATGAATATAATCCTTGCTTAATTTAGGGGAATCATAATTATAAATATGAGAAACCTCTTTAATATCTAAACCCCTTGAGGCTACATCTGTACAGACCAAAATAATTCCCCTTTGATTGTGGAATTGTTTTATAACATCTCCCCTCCTATTTTGTGAAAATCCCCCATGAATTGCTAAACTTTGTATACCCACATTTTTTAGATTATTTGCAACAAAATCTACTCTTTTTCTGGTATTGCAGAAAATCATAGTTAAAACAGACCTCTCATTTTTTAATAGATGGACCAGCAGAGAGAACTTTAAATTATTTTGAACATCATAATAAACTTGTTTTAATTTTTTTGGGTCTACCCCAGCTTCTCCAGAAAGTCTAATAGGATCTTTCATATGTTTCCTAGTAATATGTTTAATTTGTTCATCAATCGTTGCAGAGAATAAAAGAGTTTGGCGATTAGCAGGGCATTTTCTTATTATTTTTTCAACGTCTTCTCTGAATCCCATATCTAACATTCTATCAGCTTCGTCTAAAATCAATATTTTTACTTTGTCTAGATTAATAGTATTTCTTTCTAAATGGTCTAAAATTCTTCCAGGAGTTCCCACCACTACTTCAGCTGTTTTTAAAAGTTGTATTTGTGGATTAATCGATACCCCCCCATATATTGCGAGTATGTTTAATGGTTTGTATTTTGAGAACTTTTTAAGCATATTTTTAACTTGTTCTGTTAATTCTCTGGTGGGAGTTAAAATTAAAGATTGTACTCCTTTATGGCTCTCTATTTTTTGAATTATTACAGCTCCAAAAACTAAAGTTTTTCCTGAACCTGTTGCAGATTCAGCAATAATATCTTTTCCCTCAAGAATTATGGGGATAGCTAACGCTTGGATTCTGCTGGGAGTTTCAAACTTTTCTTCTTCAATAGCCTTAACTATCTCTTCTATTATCCCTAATTTTCTAAATGGCATTTTAATCTTAATCTCTTAGACTATACCTTTTATAAATTAGGAGGTTATTTTTTAAATCTTTTAATTTAAATGTTTGTTGTTTTTACAAAGCTTTTTATATAACTACCTTTTTAATTAAAATTTATGGTTGAATTAATCATAGCAGAAAAACCAGCAGCAAGTTTGAAAATAGCTACAGCTTTAGCTGATGATAAGATTGAAAAAAAATCTTATAAAGATGTATATTATTACGAAATAAAACATAAAGGTAAAAAAATAATAGTTGCTGCTGCTGTCGGTCATCTATATAATTTAACAGAAAAAGTAAAAAGCGGTTGGAAATATCCTGTTTTTGATATAGAATGGCAGCCATCTTATAATGTAACCAAAAGTGCAGCATTTACTAAAAAATATACTGATGCTTTAAAGAAAATATGTAAAGAAAGTGATGAATATACCGTTGCATGTGATTATGATTTAGAAGGTAGTTTGATAGGTTATAATGTTATTAGGTTTATTTGTGGTAAAAAAGATGCAAACAGGATGAAGTTTAGCACTTTGACTAAAGATGAATTAGTTGAGAGTTACGAGAAATTAAATAAGCATTTAGATTGGCCGCAGATTGAAGCTGGAGAAACAAGGCATTATGCAGATTTCTTTTATGGTATTAATCTTTCAAGAGCTTTAACTCTGTCTATAAAAACAACAGGAAGATTCGTTATTTTATCAACAGGAAGAGTTCAAGGACCAGCATTAAAATTAATAGTTGATAAGGAATTAGAAATTAGAAAATTTAAATCAGTTCCTTATTGGCAGATACAATTAATAGGAAGTGTTAATAAAAATGTTATAGAAGCTTGGCATAAGAAAGATAAATTTTGGGATAAAAAAGAAGCAGAAAAAGTATTAGCTAATACAAAGGGAAAAAATGCATTTGTTAGCGATGTAAAAAAGAGTAGATTTAAACAGGCACCACCAACACCATTTGATTTAACAACATTACAATTGGAAGCTTATAGAGTTTTTAAAATAAATCCTAAACAAACTTTAGAGATTGCACAGAATCTTTATTTAGCAGGATTGATAAGTTATCCAAGAACAAGCAGCCAACAATTACCAGAATCCCTTAATTATGGTAAGATAATAAAGAATTTAGCTAAACAAAAAACTTATGCTGGACTTTGTAATGAATTATTAAAAGGTAAATTAAAACCAAATAATGGAAAAAAGATTGATCCAGCACATCCCGCAATTCATCCTACTGGTGAACAAGGTAATCTTTCTGACAGAGATGCAAAGATATATGATTTAGTTGTTAGAAGAACTTTGGCTAGTTTTTATATAGATTCAGTAAGGGAAACTGTTGAATTAAATATTGATGTAAATAAAGAAATATTTATTACTAAAGGAACAAGGACTGTTGAGGAAGGATGGCATAAATTCTATAAACCATATGTTATGTTGGAAGAACAAACAATTCCACATGTTGAAAAGGGCACTAAAGTAGAAGTTAAAGAAATAAAACTACATAATAAAGAAACACAACCACCAAAGAGATATACACCAGCTTCTTTAATTAGGGAATTGGAAAAGGAAAATCTTGGAACAAAAGCTACAAGATCAGAAATCATTGATACACTCTATCAAAGAAATTATATAAAAAATGAAAGTATAGAAGCCACTGAATTGGGGATTAAAACTGTTGAGACTTTAGAAAAGTATATTCCGGAAATTGTTGATGAGAAATTAACAAGACATTTTGAAAAAGATATGGACGCTATACAAAAAGGTAAAAAGAAAAAAGAACAAGTTTTAAACGAAGCAAAAGAAGTTTTGACTAAAATTCTTGATAAATTTAAGAAAAAAGAAAAAGAGATAGGTAAAGCATTAATAGAAGCTACCGATATTACAAAACGAGAACTTAATTTTATAGGTAAATGTCCCGTATGCAAGGAAGGAAATTTAAGAGTACTATTTTCTAGAAAAAGTAATAAAAAGTTTGTTGCATGCGATAAATATCCGGATTGTAAAACAACATATAGCTTACCAGAAGGAAAGATACTTGCTACTAAAAAAGTATGTCAATATTGCAATACACCAATTATAAAAGTAGTTAGAAGTGGTAAGAGGCCATTTGAGATGTGTCTTACTTATGATTGTAAAAGTAAAGAAAGTTGGAAAAATAATAAATAAAAAGCTTTTTATACTAGTGTAATTGATTTTTAATATGGGGAATTATTTGAGGGCAATAAAGAGGCCTTTTTCTGATTTTAAGAAATTAAGTATCGGTGCTTTAATGTATTTAATACCATTTGTTAACATAATAACATCTTTTTTTGCATCTGGTTATATATTAAATTGTGTAAAAACTGCAATGAAAAAAGAACATAAGTTGCCAGAATGGGAAAAATTTGGTAATTTATTTGTTAAAGGTTTATTAGTATTTGTTCTAAGCTTAATCTATTTTATCCCAACTGTTGTAGTTGGATTAACTTTATTTTGGAAATTTATCTCTCCTACTGGCATTAATGTTCTTATGTTAATGTCCGCAATTGGGGTTATTGGGATTGGTATTCTTATTCTATTTTTGCTATTACTTTTGACCATCTACTTGGTTCCTCTTGCAATAGTGATTTTTGCAAGTAAGGACAAATTTAGCGATTCATTTAGGCTAGGAATTATTTTTAAAAAGGCCTTTACAGGAAAATATTTTATTGCATGGCTAGTAGTTGTAGTATATTCTATTTTTATTTCTTTTATTGGGGGAATAATATCTGTTTTAACAATGCCAACTATGATAATACCATTAATTGTAAATGCTTATGCACAAATAATTTATGGTATAACTGGATTAACGATATTAGCAGAAGCTTATTCAGAAATTAAATAAATTCCATTATCTTTAATCCGAAACAAAAATTCTTTATTATTTTTCTTAATAATAATTTTTCTTGGATTATTCTTTAATTCTATTAAATCTTTACAATAATTTTTTAATATATTCTCTGCTACCGCCTTTATATCCCCTTCTAAATTTGAATAAACTTGGTTGTTTATTATTAAAGGCACATTGGTTTCTTTTAATATATTTAATTGAGAATTTAACATAGAATTAGCTAAATCAGAATTGTGTTTAATCACCCTTTTATAGTGTGGGCTTAACGTATCTACAACTATTAAAGAAATTTTAGTTTTTTTAGTTATACTATTTATTAATTTTATTTTTTCCTGTTGTTCTTTAAAATTGTTTGCTTTAATCAGTATTAAATTATCCAGCAAACTTAAATTATTAGATCGGAAGAGCACACG
>CAYIXF010000001.1:0-23704 GCA_964367265.1 Candidatus Woesearchaeota archaeon | reverse complement strand
TTAAAAGAAATGAATAACTTTGAATTCTCAACTAGAGATAGAGTAAATAAGATAAAAGAAGCATTATGTTATGCTTATGATTTACATAAAGATCAAGTAAGAAAGACTAATAATATTCCTTATTTTTCTCATCTTCTTATTGTGGCGGGTTATGTAATGGAAAATGGTGGTGATGAAGAAACAGTAATTGCTGCACTATTACATGATGCCGTAGAGGATAGAGGAGGCATGAAAACTGCAGGGGAAATAGAAGAGAAATTTGGAAAAAGAGTTAAAGACTTAGTCCTAGAATGTAGTGATAGTTTTACAGGTGATTCTAGAAGAAAAATGCCGTGGGAAGAAAGAAAAGAATTATACCTCAGTAAAATGAAAAATAAATCTTCAGAGGCATTATTAATTACTTTAGCAGATAAAGTACACAATCTACAATCTTTAGTAGATGCTTATATTATTTATGGGGAAGAAATATTTAAAGAATTTAAAGGTGGTAAAGAAGGAGTTCTGTGGTATTATAGTGAATTATCTAAATTCTTTGAAACAACTAAAATCGGATTCCCACATTCCTCTTTATGTAATAGATATTTAGGACTATATCATAGATATATGTGCCCTGAATGTGAATATATGTTTGATCATATTTGGGATGGAAGAGAAGATTACGAGTTTAAATCAAGATGATATTAGTTAAGGGAAATATGTGGGATGAATTAGGAAAGGCTGAATTAATATTAGTAACGGCTAACTCTAACATCAAGAAAAATGGTGCTCTGGTAATGGGTGCTGGAGCAGCCAAGGAAGCAAGGGATAGATTCCCTGATAGATAAAAAATTAGGAGAAAAAGTTTTTAACTACAAGAAGAATATGAATTCAGATCAATATGGAATTAGAATTTATTTTGGTGATGATTATGATCCAATTACTAGAATTGGCATATTTCAAACTAAAATTAATTGGTGGGATAGTGTCTTTATTTATGAGAGGTAGAATATGGGATATGTAGTAGTACAAAATAGTTGGGAATATGACGATGACGGTTATAATTTAGAAGAGGGAGGAACTCCTTTATCTTACTTTAAAACAAAAGAAGCGGCTGAAGAGGAAAGAGAAAAATTAGAAATAGGAAAAGTAGAAGATTTATCTAGGGATAGTTCATGGTATGGTTTTGCTGGATATGTGCATGAAAATATAAACCAAGAAAAATTGTTTAATTTCGTGGTAAAAAACTTTAATCCTAATTGGAAAAAAGATTTAGATATTTATGAGACTCCTTTTGTTCCCACTGATTTAAATGTAGTCCAATTAGAAATGTTAACTCATTATCTAAATAGAGAAGGAATGGTATTTTACTGTGTTGTTGAAGTTGAAGACAAATGAATTGGATGAATTAGTTAGAGCATTTTTTCTTTTATTAAATGATCCTGAACTTCCTTATCATGATGATGGAAATGGTAATACTTGTTGGTGCGATGATTGTGAGTTAATTAGAAATGTAAGTTGGAGATTAAAAGATCATGATAAATAATTTCAGTGGAGAATCAAGGTATTATTTTCCTTCTAATTTTTATCCTGTAGAAATAAAATTCGATGGAATAACTTATCCCTCTGTTGAACATGCTTATCAAGCAGCTAAAACTCTAGACAAGGATGAAAGATATAAAATTTTAATAGTCGGTTCTCCGGGAGAAGCAAAAAAATTAGGAAGAAAATTAAAATTAAGAGAAAATTGGGAAGAGAATAAAATAGAAGTAATGCTATTTCTACTAAGACAAAAATTTGATTATCCTAAATTTAAAAAATGGTTATTGGAAACTGGAGAAGAACATTTAGAAGAAGGAAATTGGTGGGGAGATAGATTTTGGGGAACATGTAATGGAGTAGGAGAGAACTGGTTAGGTAGATTGTTAATGCAGGTAAGAGAGGAAATTAAATAATGGGATACATATTATTAGAAAGAGGATGTGAGTATGATGATTGTCATTATGTTTTAGAAGAACATGGTATACCTCTTTACTATTTTACAGATAAGACAAAAGCAATCGAAGCCAAGAATCAAAAAAGTATTGAAAAAATAAAAGAATTTATTACCTCTAAAAAATTATATTATTTAAAAGATGAGTATGAAAGAGTGGTTCCTGCCGATAGAGTTGATGAATTTTTATCTGAATTAAATTTGGAAAAAGATTTAGACGTATTACAGTTATTAAGTTATTTATATGCATTTAATATTAGTTTTTATGAAATTAAAGAAGTAGAGGATGTTTATTAAAATGCCTAAACCTTACATACATGCAGAACTTAGTGCAAAACAATATGGGGGAGTTCCAGATGATTATCTGGATATACATAACTTGATGGACTCTTCTAAAAGTGTCTTCCCTAACAATTTACACCGAGCATTAACTCACCATAGTTGGTTTATTTTTATATTAGAAAAGATTTTTGGAGTTACAAGAGTGAATAGCGATGGGAAAATATATTCTGTGAGAGATATAGGGGAGTCGCATTGCCTACAAGATTTTGGAGGAAGATTTGTTCCTTCCCCTCAAGATTATTTAGAGCATTTGGAATTAAAAAATTGGATGTGTAATATGCCTGGAGATATTCCTTCTTCATATAGAAAGATTTGGGAGAAAAATAAAAACTCTAAAATTGACAAGGAAAAACAATTGGAGCAAGGGGCTACTGGAGTACCGGAAACGGAGCAAGTGCCCTCTGTTGGGGCTGTAGACGCTTCCCAGGAGCATCGTGGAATAGCTGTAAACGCAGTATTAGATAAGCCCATTAGGACCAAAATTCCCGTAGAAGATAATTACAATAAAATTGTAAAAAGAGTACTGAGAGATTAATGGAACTATATAAATTAAATGCCAATAAGAAAATAATTATACTATTCTTTTGGTTTAATTTTATACAACTTTTTTGTGTTAAATATCTATGGTTAGTATATTTAATTTTTGATTATGTTAAATTAGGATTTATTATAGGAGCAAAATAATGGATTATGAATTAGGAAAAGAGTTGAAAAGAGTAATTGGAAATATTTCCAAAAAAATGGAAGAATTAAAGCAATTAGTACAAGAAGATTTTAATCGAGGAGTACAATTAATTTTTGAAACATATCCAGAAGTAGAAGAAATTAATTGGCGGCAGTACACCGATTATTATAATGACGGAGATACGAGTGAATTTTCTATTAAATCTGTTTATGTAAATGGTTTTGATGATTATGGAGATATGGATTGGGACAGAGAAGATGATGAAAAAGAATGTACTTTATCAAAAGATTTAATTAAACAAATTATTGATTTTGTGTATGGAATTCCATCAGATTTAATGAAAGATATTTTTGGAGATCATACTAGTATTTCCATTACTAGAGAAGGAATTACTGTTGAAGATTATTCGAATCACGATTAAAATTAAACATGGCATTGAAAAAATTAAAAAAAGAAGATGTTGCTCAAATAGTTGAATTATATCAAAATAAAAATTCATCAAGTAAGATCGCATCTAAATTTAAAATTAGTAACGTAACTGTTTTAAGATATTTAAAGAAGGAAGAAATTGAAACTAGAGATTCATCATATTGTTGTCGCATTAAAGCACTAGATGAAACAGTATTTGATGAAATAAATGAAGAATCTGCTTATTGGATTGGTTTTTTAATGGCTGATGGATGTGTTCAGCAAAGAGGTGTTAATTCATTTCAAATAGCTTTAGCCTTATCTGAAAAAGATTGCGAGCATGTAGTTAAGTTTAAAAATTTTTTAAGGTCAGGGCATAAAATTATTCATGAGAACGCAAAATTAGGTGATGCTGCTAGAATTTCTATCTTCTCTAAAAAAATATTTGAAAAATTAAATTATTATGGGGTTATTCCAAATAAGACATTTGTTGCTAAAGTTTATCATTTAGAAAATAACAGACATTTTTGGAGAGGAGTTATAGATGGTGATGGGTCGTTTTGGATTGATAAAAAAACTGTTCCTAGATTTTCATTAGTAGGAGCTAGACCATTACTGGAGCAATTTATTAAATTTATTAAAAATAATTGTTGTGGAGTTAAAACATGTAAAGTTGTAGTCCATAAAAATATTTTTGCTGTAAATTTATCTGGAGAATCAGCTATAAATATAGTTCGAGTATTATATGAAAGTTCTAATATATTCTTAACGAGAAAAAAAGAAAAAGCTAGAGAGTTAATTAATCGAGGTGGATTTATTAGAGAATATAAACTAAATAAGCGAATTTCTATAGACCTAGATGGAACAATCAATGATTATTTAAATTGGATTGGGGATGATGACTTTCCTACTATTAAAGTAGGAGCGAAAAACTTTTTAGAGATATTATTTAATGATGGATATGATTTAATACTTTATTCAGCTAGAACCAACAGAGAAGGAATTTGTAGTTGGTTAAGAAAAGAAAATTTACTGGAATATTTCTATTTAGTAACTAACACTAAATTACCATGTTTTGTGTATTTAGACGATAGAGCAGTTCAATTTAATGGAAATTTTGGGAAAGCATTAGAGGAGATACGGAATTTTAAACCATATTGGAAAACATGAAAATTTTTTATATTGGAAGGAATAATTATGAAACAAGAAATTGCGGAAAAATGGGCAGATGCGTTAGAAAGTGGAAAGTATCAACAGGGCAAGGGAGGTTTGCACAAAGATAATCAATTCTGTTGTTTAGGAGTATTATGTGATATATTTTCAAGGGAAAATAATAAAAGGTGGATTTCAGATGATATCTCCCCTTTCAATTCCATTTTAGGTAAGGATGATATTCTTCCTTCTAAAGTTAAAAGATGGGCGGGAATGAAGAGTGCAACAGGAATATTAAAAAGTAATGATTTAGTAACTTATAATGATGCGCCACAACAAGTAAAAAAGAGAAAAGATTTTAATTTTAAAGACATAGCAGGTTTAATAAGAAGAAACTGGAAAAAACTATGAATGAAGTATCAAATATTTGGGCAGAAGGCATAGAAGATTTAAATAAAGAATTAAGTGAATATAAGAATGTAAAACAAATTATCTATGTGGGAGATCATTATGTTAAAGATGAATATCACATATAAAGAATTTTACATATTTTATGAGGAAGAATAATGGATAATTTTTTAGACTTAGCTACAATTGATAGCGATGCCGCAAAAGAAGAAATAAGAAAAATTGCCAGAAGTTTTAATATAAAAATAATTCCAGATGAAGACTTAGAATTTACAGGGCTTTTACAAGAAATTGATAAATGTAAAGAGTTTATAGTAGGAAAGCTATGGAATTCTGCTAGTTTAAGTATAAGAGCAGTATTATCAGAAGATAGATATGTGGAATTAGTTCAAACAATTGCTACAAATTTTTGGACTAGTGAGATACATTTTCTAGTAATAAAAAATAACAAAGTAGTAAATTATACAAGAAGTTTACCAGATGGGAATCTTGAAAATGTATATAGATATGGATTAGATAGTGATGAGAAATATCAGTTAGAGTTAATTTTGAATAAAATGCAAAATCTATTTAAAAATATTGGGAATATAGAATTTTGGAAAAATAGATGAGAGAAATAAATTTTACTAATATAGGAAAAGATTTTTCCCTAGAAGAAGTTCTAGGGATTAAAAAATTAATCAAAGATACCCATCCAGATATAAAATGTAATTATTTTCAATGCTACTGGAAATAGTTAATAGTATGAAGTTAGATATAAATTCTATTTTAAATAGGAAAATTGAATGATACAAGTTTTAAATAAGGGTTATGTTAGATACATAGATCATTTAGGAACAGACTTATCCGTAGTAAATGCGGCAAGAGCAAGTTTTAAAAAAGAGAGTGATTGGGAATATAGTGAAGAAATGGTAGATCAATCTAGGATATTAGAGTTTGTTCCTAGATTGAAAGAAGCTGATAGAAAACTAATTAATTACTTAGCAAAACATAATCATGGAAGTCCTTTTAGGCATTGTTATGTTACACTTGAGATTAAAGCTCCTATAATAATAGCGAGACAGATTTTTAAGCATGTAATAGGAGTAGCAAGTATAGAAGAAGGAACAAATTGGAATGAAGCTAGTTATCGTTATGTAACCGCTGAACCTGAGTTTTATATTCCTTCTTCTTGGCGAAGTGCTCCAGAAAATAAGAAGCAAGGAAGTGGGGAACCAGTAGGAGAAGAATTAACGGAAAACTTAAATGCTTTATTACATTCTACAATTAAAATGTGTATGGACAGATATGAACTAGCAGTTAAACATGGAGTATGTATAGAGCAAGCTAGGGGCTTCTTGCCAGCTAATTTTCAATACACAACTTGGAGGTGGACAGCTTCTTTACAAGCTATCGCTCATTTTTGTAATTTAAGATTAGGAAAAGATGCTCAAAGTGAGACAACAGAATATGCAAAAGTAATCTATGATATAGTAGAACCATTATTTCCAGTATCAATGGAGGCATTATGTAATGAAGTTAGCTAGTTGTTTTTGGAAACTATATCCTCATTTAGCAGCAAAAATGAATAACGGCCCAAAAGAAGAAGATAAAATATGTAATAACTATAGCAGAGGATTAAGATGTAAACTTGAAAAAAATCATATTGGATTGCATCAAGATAATTTTTATGCATGGGGTAATTCTGAAGGAAAAGGAGTTTAATTATGTGGCCCTTGGAAGTCATCGTTAAAAACAACAAAGAAGTTGAAGACAATCACTATTATGGAGAAGTAAAAGCTGATCCAAATTGTGTTAAGTGTAAAGGAAATGGGTATTATCCAGTAAATCAAGATAGAGGAACGTATATAGATTTTCCTTGTGATGCATGTACTTAATTGGAAAAAAATAATTTTATATGTAGTAGAAATATTAGTTTTAATTTTTTTATTGCATATAATTTCATATTATGATTATCTAAAAAATAATTTAATTTAAGTTTTATCTGACAATAAAAAGGTGTATACTAAATATGTAATTCTGTAGAATATTCTACATTCTAGGAAGGAGTATTTAGTATGCACCGCAAATTTGTTTTATTTGCTCTTACTCTTTTCCTTGCCGCTGCTCCTGTAAATGCTAAAATAATTTGGGAAGGAAAGCATAATAAGCATGAGAAAAAAATTGAATCTGTCTATAAACAAATGCCGGAAAGAGGCAAAGAAATAGATGTAAAAGTTAGAGAAGTACCAGAAGACGAATGGACTATGGTAGATGACTTCTATGATTTTGTCGGAGTAATTGGAATATATTTTATTCATCCTCAAAGATTATATTTACAAAGTGATCATAAATTACTTTACTTAGTATTTGCTCATGAGTATGGTCACCATGTTTGGTTTACTTCTTTAACAACAGATGAACAAGATTCTTGGATTAAATTTTGGGAAGAGAATCAAGATAAAATGCCTAGAGATTATGCAAGAGTAAATCCAAGAGAGGGATTTGCAGAATGTTTTATGCTGACTTATTTTAAAGGGGAAGTTCCAGATTTTTATAATCCTATTGATCAAGTAGTAAAGGATAAAATATTAGAATACTTTAAATAATATGCATTAGAAAGGAAATAGATAATGTATAAGAAATATTGCGAGATAGAGAATCTTTATAGAGGAATAGAAGTATATGATCTTCCATCAGTAGTTTGTACTGAAAAATTACATGGCACTAATGTTAGAGTTGGATGTATAGATGGAGTATTTATTACTGGTGGAAGAAATCAAGTATTTACGGAAGTAAGTAATGAGGAAGATTGGTTAAAAGATCAACCATATGAATTTGATAGTTTTGGATTTACTAGATGGTTAAAACAAAATAATCCAACAGTTTTCCAGCAAGCAAAAAGATTAAATGATCTTGAATTTAATTTTATTCTTTTTGGTGAATTCTTTGGTCAAGGAATTAACAAAGGAATAGATTACGGAGAAGGAAAACATTTCTTTGCTTTTGATGTTTGGTTTAATAAGAGTTTAATTCACAATGAAGAAAGATTTGGATCATATTTTGAAATGTATGACATTGCTAAAGCTCTAGGAGTCTCAAGAGTTCCAGTTCTTTATGCAGGAAAACCAGACTATAATAAATTTTTAGAAATATATGAAGTAGATTCTATAGTGGCTAAAGATTTAGGAGTGCAAACTACTCCAAATGTTATTGAAGGAATAGTCATAACATCTGATGGACTTGCTCTTAATAAATTTGGAGAAAGACCAATCTTCAAATTTAAAAATGATAAGTTTGCAGAGAAAGCAAAACAAAAAGCTACAAAAGTACCAATTGATCCCGCCACAAGAGAGGGAGAAAAAAGATTCATAGAAGAATATGTAGTAGCAGAAAGACTAAATCACGTTCTCCAGCATTTAAGAGAAGATAGTGGATTGATTATTACAGATATGACTAATACAAAAGAAGTTATTGCTGAAATGATTAAAGACCTACAAAAAGAATGTGCTGAAGAAATAGAACAATTAAATCATAAAGTATGGGGAGGACTTGCAGCAAAGAAAACAGCAGAACTATTAAAAGAATATTTAAATGGTTAATATTGAGATAAAAATATGATTAGAAGTGTTCAAATAGGGCCTTTAACATTTGATATTAAATATCAAGATGGATTTGTTATAGAAGAAGGAAATCAAGCTTCTTGTTGTATAGATGATTTAACTATTACGCTTTCAAGAACTCCTTTAAAAGTACTTCAATTAAAATATTTAGTACATGAGATGCTTGAGGCATATAATATACTTTATGATTTAAAATTACAGCATCAACAGATCAATCAATTAGAAACAATCTTTTTTGATATAATTACATCTAATAGACATTTGACCGAAGAAATAGAAGACGAAATATAATGATAAATAAACCTAATATAGAACCTTGGTTTCCAGAAGATTTAACAGTTGTAGAAGATTTAGAGCTAGGAAAATTACTTACTCTCTATACTCTCTGGAAAAATTATTCTGCATATCAAGTGGCATTAGTAGAAGGAAATCTACTTAAACTAAAAGAACGCCTTAAAATAGAAAAAGCAAAAGAATTAATTAAATTAAATAATTCAGATTTAAAAGATATCTATAAGGCTAAAGAAGATAGAGAAGCATATGTTTTACAATTAGATCATATTGCTAGTTTATCAATAGAGGTAGCAAATTTTACTGCAGAATTTAAACTAGAAGAAAGCGTGAATGGAATATTTAACGACAGATATACAGTCACTTCGAGGGAGATTAGCCGTCGAGTAGCAAATTGGGGGAATTAGATTGAGTCAGTATGTTGAATCGAAGAAAAGAGCATCGGGATTAAGTCCTACTCAGTTATGGATGTTGGATCAAGCGTGTAAGTCCTTAACGCAGGCTTTTAAGCATACACCTTTTCTTGTTGGTTCGATGCTTACTAACTCTAATTTTCGGGATGTTGATATACGTCTTATTCTTCCCGATAATGAGCATGATGCGTATCCGTTTAATGTTTTAACATTAATGGGGTTTTTAGTTTCAGAACGATTAACAAACTTAACAGGATTAAATGTTGATTTTCAATTTCAACGTATGACTGATGCTAATGAGAAGCATTTAGGTCCACGTAATCCAATTGGGTGTCGTTCTTTAAATAACTTTACTGGAGATGGCAGGAAAAATATTGAGCCAATATAGTAAATCACAAGAATATAGATTGAGAGATTTCTTCAGGAAGAGGGGCCTAAATGCTGAAAGGGTTCCTCTTTCTGGTGCAGGTTTAGAAAAGGGGGATGTTTCAGTTGAAGATGGGCTTATTCTTGTAGATACTAAAAGTACAATTGGCGTAAAATCAATTTCAATCAAAAGAGAAGATTTAGAAAAAATTCAAAAAGATGCTGGAGAGGAAAATTTAGGATTAATTACTTTTACATATAAAAGTCAAAGAGAGATATATGTTGTTCTTCCCTTAAGTAAATTTTTAGATTTAATCATAGATAAAATAAAAGATATAGCCAAAAAAAGAAAAGAATGTTATAATAAAGTGGCACAGATCAAAATATGATTAGTTATTAAATAAATTGTGATAAATAGATACAAAGAAAGATATAAAAAAGATATGTTTAAATATGAAATAGAAAGGAAAAGATATGGAAAAGATTTTATTAAAGGTTGCTGGAGATACGGCAGTTGGAAAGTTAGCAGGTTCGATTAGTAAAAATTTAGATGAAGATAAATTTGTAGAAGTAATTGCTATTGGAGCATCTGCAAATAATCAAGCAGTAAAAGCAATTGCAACTGCCGAAGGACACGCGGGAAGCAAAGGAAAAAGTTTAAATATTAAAATTGGTTTTACTTCTACTGATGTAAGAAGTGGAGCAGCACTAGAAAATAGAACTGCTATTCTATTTAGAATTAAGTACAACGATTAATACATAAGCCCCTCAAAATGAGGGGCAATTTTTGAACTTATTTGATATTTTATAGGATATAATACATTGCAATACTTACAGATTTATGATATAGTATTAACTACTTTTAGAGGTAATGAAGCCGTAAAAATTTTATTCAGCGGGGAAGAAAATAGAAAAGGAGAACTAGTTTCACCTAGAGATATAGTAGCTAAAGTAGTTTCTTATAATGTTCCATTTGTTATTTTTTCTGGTGGAGAGCCTACTAAACAAAATCTCCATTTTATTATTGGAATTTGTTATCTTTTAAGAAGAAAATATCACAAAAAAATAATTTTTGAAACAGATGCTTCTCGATTTAATCAACTCCTTTTTATTAATGTAAAACATTTTTTACTATATCCAAAAAAAGAAAATTTTAATGAAATTAAATTTAAAAGATATATTGATAATGCAACAACTAAAACATTAGAATTAAGAAGAACACCTGATTTAAGTTGTGTGGGAAAAGCCACCTCATATAATTTTATGAAGTTTGTTGAAGTAATATTTAATATTAAAGATAAACAAGATTTAGTTTTTGCAGTAAATACTTTTAATAATTTTGAGATAAAAAGTCAAAAATTAAAAGTATTTATTAAGCCTATTTATTCTCCAAGTTTTTCAGAAGAAGATTTTACCGTAGTTTGGAAAGAAATTAAAAATCAAATATTACCTTATAACTATTTATACATGGAGTAAGTAAATGCGTGGAGAAAGATTAAGATTTAAAGGAACTAAAAGAGGAGAACTAGAAGAAGCTTTTATTCGAATGGAATATAAGAAACTAGTTTCTCATGTTGGTGAATTAAATAAAAAATTACAATCAGGATCAAGTACTGAAAAAGCAAAAGCATCTAAAGAACTTGTTGCCATAGCATCTAAGTGGGCAAAAAAATATGGTCCTAATAGAAAATGATAGATTCTCCAGCAAAAGAAGCATATACTAGATTTAGATTTAAGCAAAGAGTATGTTTCAAGAAATGTGGTCTTTGGGAAGGTAAGGGAGGATTTTGTCCTGCTAAAAAAGATAATATTAATTATTGCCTTTCCCTTGAAAAAGCTGGTGAAGAAAATCAAACATATAGAAACTTACAAAATGTAGTAGAATGGATGGAAATATTTGCAGAAGAGTCGGGATTAATTATGTTTAAACCTTCTGAAATAGTTATTGACAAAGTAAAAGTTTTATTAGAAAAAAGTAATTTAGACTGCTATGCAATAGCGGAGAAATTAATAGGAGAAGCAAATGAAGAAAGTAAGAGAACTAACGGCTAAGCAATATGCTGCCGAAAAAAAAATAGGAAAAAGTAGATGTTTTGATCCACATGGAACTGCTATTATTAAATATATTAAAGCTGGTGCAGATGATCCATTTCAAAATGTAAATTGGAGAATGAATGATGGAGAAATTCCTCTAGAAAGAACTCTTCCTGAACCTTGGTCTGATAATAGAAAAAAAGGAAAAGAGGATCACTAGATGCATCCAGTTCTTAAAAAGGCAAATTTAGCCGAATTAAGAAAAGAATTAAAGGCAAATGAAAAGAGAAAAAAATCATATAGAACCATTGAAGGAGCAAAGTTCTACTATGATTTACATAAACTTCATTTAAACCTAAAAGCAAATACTATTTTATCCCCGAGAGAAAAAGGAGAAATTCTAGGGCAGAAAATAGGACAAAAAGTCACATCTAGATTTTTAAGAGGTCCTTCTGGTTCAGCGATATTAGACCCCATTGATGACTATTATACTCTCAAAAAAATAGAAGGATATTCTACAAAAGAAGCAATTAAAAAAACTATTCCTGAAGGAGCATTTTTACTAGGTAGGAATAAAATAGGAAGAGAATCTGCAAATATTATAGTGAGAAGAATTTCCCCAATTAATAAAAAAATTGTAGAGAAATTAATCCCTGAAAAATTTAAATACGGTAGAAAAATTGGAGGATTAGTTGCTGATTTTACTGTAGCTAATGCAACATATAAAGCTACTTCTCATGGAGTAAATACAGGTAGAAAATTAGCTGAAAAACTATACAGAGAAAATAGAAATGCGGGAAGAAGTGGAAATAAAAAAGTATGGATAGGATTTAGACAAGGAAGTAGACAAGGAGTAAGACATGCCAGCGCCGTTAAAAAATTCCAATCGCAAAGGCAAAACAAATATACCTTACAACTTAACCAGTCCTAGGTTACAGTGTAATAATTGTTTAGCAAAAGATGTATGTCCTCTCTATAAGCCAGATGCTTCTTGTGCTTTTCTTAAACGAATAAGGAAGTATAGGCTTGATTCCTTGGAGGACATACAAGCAACTAGAAGGGCTATGATTTTAGATTCTCTAGTTCAGTTATCAGTACATTCTATGATTTCGGAACAAAAAGGAACAAGTGGAAAAGAAGATATAGCATTTAGAAAATTATTAATGGAGCAATTAAAAGAACTTGAGAGAGATGAATTTAATCAATCAATTAAAAAAGTAAGTAATGAAAGTACTAGTATACTCGGGTCTATCATCAGAGAGATTAGAGAACAGAAATCATTACCTGTGGAAGTCAAAAGCCTTCCCGAGCCGGAGCAGATTGAAGCAACATTTACAGTCCAAGAATTAGAAACAATATCAAATTAAAGAAAATGCAATTAAAACAAATACTAGATGATCCACAATTAAATGAAATAAGTAAAATTGTAATGATTTTTGCCCAAAAACTAAGTGGGAAAATATATTATCCATATCAACAAATTATAGGAGAAAATATTGTTAAACATGTCATAGCTCAAACTATGGAAGACTTAACAGTGTTACTTAGCCGACAGAGTGGAAAATTATTTTGTATCGAAACTCCTCTTCTAACTCCAGAGAAATGGACATTATTAAAAGATTTAAAAATTGGAGATTATATATATTCACCTTCTGGATTACCCGTTAAAGTTTTATGGAAAAGTGATATACAAGATATTCAAAAATGCTATAGAGTAACTACTACAGACGGAAAAGAACTATTAGTAGGAGAAGAACATCTTTGGACAGTATTTGATACAAGATTAAGAAAAGAAATAACTCTTTCAACTCAAGAAATATTAGATCGAGGACTATCTAGATATAAAACAGAAACTAGAAAAGTAATTACAAATGGAAAAGAATATCAAACTAGAGAATATAGATTTAGACTTCCAGAACAAAAGGTTTTACAACTTCCTAATAAAGAACTACTAATTGATCCTTATTTATTAGGTGCTTGGTTAGGAGATGGAAGTAAAAATTCATATCGTATAACAGTTCATAAAGATGATTTATATAATTTGATAAACTTAGCAAATAATTTAAATTATGATTATTATATTAATTGGAAGAAAAAATCAACAGCAAATATTGGATTTAAAAAAAGAAATAAAAAAGCTTTTATCACAGAACTAAAAGAACTTGGGCTATTTAATAATAAACATATTCCAGATAATTACTTACTTGCTGGAAATAAACAAAGAGAAGCATTATTACAAGGTTTATGTGATACAGATGGATTTATTGACAAACGAAAAAGCACAGTAGAATTTTGTAATATGAATAAAAATTTAGCTGAAGGAGTTTTATTTTTAGCTAGATCATTAGGTTGGAGAGCAACAATTAAGGAAGGCAGAGCTAAATTAAAAGGAAGAGATTATGGAACTAAATATAGAGTATGTTTCCATATAACTAAAGAAGATAAATATACTTCTTTTAGATTAAAAAGAAAATTAGATTTAATCAAAGATAAAGAAGGAAATAAAGGACGAAAAATTTCTAGTATCAAATCAATAGAATTAATTAATTCTATTCCTATGCAATGTATTGCTGTAGATTCAGAAGATAAGTTATTTTTAGCTGGAAAAGATTTAATACCAACTCATAATTCTACGGTATCCGCAGAAATTACTTCTTCTATGTTAGTCTGTCTTCCAGAACTCGCAGAAGTATATGGAAAAACATATAAAGTCTGGAATAATGAAGATCAAGAATATGAGTATCCTCTTAAAAGATTTGGGACTAATTTTAAAGGAAGTGGAACTGGTGGAGTAAGAGTAGGAGTTTATGCTCCAATTCTAGATCAATCTAATGTTATTTTTTCTGCCGTAAAAAATATTCTTGAAGGAGAAAGAGGGACTGCAATCCTTAGAGAAATGGGATTAAGTATTACTATTTCTAGGGGAGATACTTTCCTACTAACAAATAATTCTAGAATTATGTGTAAGTCTGCCTCTGAAGGAACAAATATTGAATCAGCTACACATGATTTAATTCTTTTAGACGAAGCTCAAGATATTACTGAAAAAGTAATTGTAAAATCTATTAGACCAATGATTGCAAATACTGGTGGCAATATGGTTTATATAGGAACATGTGGAACTGCTATTGAAGATTTTTATAAGACTATTCAAATTAATAAAAACTTAGAAGAGGAAGATGGAGTACAAAGACATTTTCAATTTGACTATCTTTTTTGTTCTGGATGCAATCCTTATTATAAGAAATTTGTAAGTAAAGAAATTAATAAATATGGTTTAGACTCAGATTGGGTAAGAATGAATTTTAGATTAAATTGGTTACTTGAAAGAGGGCAATTCTGTACCGAAGATATGATGTTTGGTAAAAATGAATGGGTCGATAAAAATATTCTAGAACCAACATTTGAAATAGTAGAATCAGAAAAAATTGCAAGATGTTATGCTGGATTAGATTTAGGAAAAGAAAATGATTCCACAGTAGTTACAATAATTGCAATTGATGATAAATATCCTATATTTAAAGATGAGGGAGTTTATTATAGAAAATATATTTTAGATTGGTTAGAAATACATGGAGATAATTATGAGTCCCAATATTGGGAGATTTGTGATTTTCTTAAAAAATTTAATGTGGATAAAATGTGCATAGATGCAACCTCGGGAGGTGATCCTGTTGCTGACAGATATATGACTTATTTAACTTCTATAATAATTGAACCTATTAAATTTTCTGAATCAAAAAATAGTGAAATGTATAAACTAGCTATGCAAGAAGTTCAAGCTGGAAGATTAAAAGTTCCTTATGGAGAAGCTTCGCGGGAAAATAAAAAAGTTAAAAAATTTATACATCAAATGTTAGAATTAAATAAAGAGTATAAAGGACAATATTTAAAAATTGCTCATCCTAAATTAAGAGGAGCACATGATGATTATTTTTCTTCCTTAGCTTTAGCTCTTTGGGCAACTAGGGATGCGACAATGCCGGAAATAGAAACATTTTCAACAGATTTATTTGGAAGAACTGGAGCTATGGTTTCTGGAAGAAGCCCACAAAATATTATATTATCAGAACAACAACCATATCATAAGGCCAGAGAGAAATATGATTATTTACCTTATCCAGATGAAATGCCTTTAATTACTCAAGGTAGAATTATTAAATAAACTATGTTATAATAGTATTGTAAAAATATATAAATTTTGAAATTTATATAAAGGAGAATTTTTTAATATGGCTTATCAAAGGAAGAAAAATCCGCAAGCATGGCAAAATTTAATGCTTACAGAGCAATGGGATGTTAAAGGAAGTGGTGGTGCAGGAGCTACTGCTACTAAAACTACTGCTGGAGCAGGATTTAGGCATTTAATTACAGAAATTTTAGTTAATAGTTCTGCTGCTTCAGTAGTACAAATTAAATCAGGATCAACTGTAAGGTGGGAATTTGATTTACCAGCTAATACTGTAGTCCCTATTGAAATGTCAGGTTGTCCTATTCGTTGTAATCCTAATGAGGATGCTGTAGTAAATGTTAGTACTGGAACTGCTAAAGTAAATATAAGCGGTGTAACTATTAAAGACCCATAAGGAGGTAAATTTTGGCTTCAACTTTTTCGATATCTAAATATAACGGAGTTTCTCCGGGAACAGAAACAGTAAGTATGGCATATCTTCATCTTATTAATCAAGATGTAGCGGCTAATGGTGTTAATGATTTTAGAACAACTGCCGCAAATCAAATTACAATTCCAGATACAGGAAATGTATTTTCTTATGAAATTTGGTTGAGAGGAAAATGGGCAGGAGCATATACAGAAATTACTAACTTTAAAGTATGGAGAAGTGCTGGTCCTGTAAACGGTGCCGGAGGATTAACTTTTAAAGCCGGGGTAAATGGAACAACTTACGTACAACCAATAAATACAGCATCAACAATTGCTTTAGACTCTACATTTGAAAATGAAACAGATGCAATTGTAGTAGCAGTAGCAGGAGCAGCACCTAATACTATTAGCAACTTCTTAGTAATGCAGTTAACTGTGGCTTCTACTGCAGTTCCGGGTGATATTGGAGCAAGTACATTTTCTGCAAAATGGACTGAATCGTGATTTAAATATAATGTTAGACATAAAAGGAGAAACAAATGAAACTATTACAAGCACTTAAGTATTTAGCAATTCTAATGGAAATTTTAGAAAAAGCTACTCTAGTAGCAACAGGACAACCTGCGGATGGAGAAGTAAAATTCTATTGGAAAGGTAAGAAAATTCATCTTAAGTTTCAGTTAGAACAAACAAACGAACACGAATAAATAATTTTTTAGAAAGGGAAATAGATAATGAAACAGACAGGATGGGCTGTTCTTTTTAAGAATGGTGATGCTATTGAACAATATCCAGATTCAGGAGAAGATAATACTCTTCTTTGGAGAGATATAAAAAATAATGATGATGTAAAACAATTTATTATTCTAGATCAGAATCATAGAATAGGAATAGATTTAGAAGCAAGAATATTTATTTTTGGAGATAATTTTATTCCATTTGTTGCAGATGAAAAAATTAAATTAGTTTATTTTATTAATAGATATGTTCACTATAATATAAATCCACATAAAGAAATAGAAGAACCAAAAATATTTGTAGTAGGATATGAAGATAGTAAAGGAAAAATATTCCTTAATTTAGAAGAAGGTTCTGGACAATTCTTTTTTACAAACGATAATATTAATTAGCCGGGGTAAATACAATTACCCAAGAGAAATCTCTTTTGCAATACAATGCAATCAGCCCTGTCTATAGAAGGCAGGGCTTTTTTATTAAATAAATGAGTAGAAGTCAATTTGGAAAAACAAGATGGGGAATGTTTAGATATGGAGCACCTGAAGAAATCTTCTTTTTCTATATTACAGGATCATCATATCTAAATAAAGCATATACTTCTACTAAGACTAGTAATACTACTTTATTAGATTCTTTTATTTCTCCTCTTTCCGGCAACACTACTCTTAAAGATAGTTTTACTTCTACTAAAAATAGTAATACTACATTAAGTAAAACTAGTATAGTTACAAAAACTAGTAATACAGTTTTATTAGATACTTTTTCTACTACTGTAAATGGAAATACAACTCTAAAAGATTCTTTTTCTATTACAAGAGATAGTAATACTAGACTTAATAAATTATTTGTAATTACTAAAACAGGTAATACTACTTTAAGTGATGATATAGTTTCTAATAAAACTAGTAATACTACACTAAAGAAAAATATAACTTCTACAATAACAGGAAATACAGTAGTTAAGAAAAATATAGCTTCTACTTTAACTGGAGTATCATATTTAAATAAGGCTTATGTAAATACTAAAACTGGTAATGTTACTTTAAAACAAAATATTAGAAATGATAAAACAGGAAGAACTGCTTTAAAAGCTAATATAGTTTCTACTTTTGTAGGAAATACAACACTAAAAGAAAAGTGGACTACTTATACTATTACTGGTAATTCAGCTTTAAAAGATTCTTTCTCTACTACAGTAACAGGAAATACAACTCTTAATAAAATATCCACTATTACTAAGATTAGTAATACAGTATTAAAAGATACTTTTTCTTCTTTTCTTTCCGGCAATAGTACTTTACGAGATTCTTATTTAGATACTAAAACTGGAAATACTAGATTAATTAAATTGTTTAGTACCACTCTAACTGGAAGTACGTTTTTAAACAAGCTTGCTTATAGGACAAGCAATACAACGCTTGTTAAGTCGCCCACTACTATTTTCCCTGGCAATACTACTCTTAAAGACAGTTTCTTAAATACTATTATTAGTGAAACTAGATTAAATAAAGCATACTCTAATACTAAAACTAGTAATACAGCTTTATATGCTATTTTTAGTACTACTAAAATAGGTAATTCTACTCTTAAGAAAAATATTACTAATAATATAACTGGAAATACAAATTGTAAAAAAGCAATCTTAGCTACAAAAACTGGAAATTCTACATTGAAGAAAAATGTAGTAAGTGGTATAATAAGTAATAGTACTCTTAAGAAAAATATAGTTAATACTAAAACTAGTAATACAACATTAAAGACAAGTAGAGGAGTAGATGTATTAATTAATACTGCTATTCCAATTGGAGATATTACACTCGCATAAGAAAGGAAAAAGACATGGAAGTAAGCATACAAGAATTTGCAATAATCAGCTTAGAAAAAGATATTCAAATGATTAAATTAAAAGCCATAGTAGAACAACAACAAGAAGTTATTAATAATCTTCAAAAAGAATTATTAGAATTGCGGGAAAATAAGAAAGAGGAATAATAATTGCCTTTAGGTAGTCCAACATATCCTACAACTTTAAATACTGATGTAGAATTATATGCAGCAAAAAATTTACTTCAATCTAAACCTAGTGCTGATATAGGAACTTCAGATACTACTGTATCATTAGTAGATGCTTCTAATTTTCCCGCAACAGGTGGAATTTGTTTAGTTGATGCTGAACTATTTACTTATACTGGAAAATCAGGTAATAATTTAACAGGAGTAACTAAAGGATATGATGGAACTACTTCTACTTCTCATAATACTTCTTCATATGTAAAATTAATAGTAGCAGCACAACATCATAATGTAATTTCTACTGCCATAAAAAACATAGAAGTAGAATTAGGAACTCTTCCAAAAGGAACATATTCAACAGTAAAAGATAGATTAAATAATTTATTAGATAAAACTGCTGGTGGAACTGTTACTGGAGCAATTATATATCAGAATACATTAACTGGAAGACAAATAAATCCTGAAACAGATAATACTTATGATTTAGGAACAGCATCATTAAGATGGAGAAGTTTATATTTAACTCCAACTAGTTTACAAATTATAAAAACTTTAGGAGATACTAATCCAGTAGTTAAAATTGGAGATGCTAGAATTGACTTAGGCGCAGGAGGAGCTTCTGCTGTAGATGTAAGTATTTATAGAAGTGCTGCAAATGAAATTACTATTCCAAATTCAATAAAAGTAAGTAGAAGTGCTAATGCAAATCTTATTATTTTTAATCAACAAGGAACTTCTGGATTTGAAAGTATTCTTTTTCATAGTAATTTATGGCCTTTAACTATTAGCACAGAATCAACTAGTGATAGTATTTGGGGATTAAATATAACATCAGGAGCAACTATTAATACTCCTGGAACAGGAACATCGGTCTTTAAAGTTAGTGCTGCCGGACAAGTTAAAATTCCTATAACTGGATCAGCGGGAGGATTACTTATTGGTGGAGATACAAATCTTTATAGAAGTGCAGCAGATACATTAAAAACAGATGATAATTTTATTACTGCTGCAGATTTTTATTTAAATGATATTAGGTTCCAGAGAATTTCTGCAACAGAAGCTAAAATTAATTCAGCAGTAGAAATAACAAGAGAAGTAGTAGCAGGATTACATTGCACAAAAACTACTATAACATCTGGAAATACTATAACAATTGATTCAGGAGAACAGGCAATAGTATTTCAACAATTAACTATAAATGGAACATTAGTAGTAAATGGAGAGTTAAGGATAACAGCTTGGCCGAGTTAAAAATTAAGGAGAAATAATGCCAACTACAATAACAGATTTAAAAATTATTACACCTCAAATAGAAGATGCAAATAATAATGAAGTTTTAAAATTTGTTTCTACTGCTTCAGCAGTAAATGAGGTAACAGTAACTAATGCTGCTACTGCAGGTGATCCTAAAATGGAAGCCACTGGAGGAGATACAAATATTGGATTAAATTTAGTTTCTAAAGGAACTGGATTAATAAAAGCTAATGGAGCAGAAATTTATAGCTCAGGTGGAACAGATGTTCCTATAACAGATGGTGGAACTGGTGCTTCTACTGCTTCAGGTGCAAGGACTAATTTATCTGCTGCTATTTCTGGTGCTAATAGTGATATTACTTCTATGACAGGAGTTACAGGAGCTATTAAAGCACCTACTCAGGTTCAAGACACTAATTCAAATGAAGTAATAATTTTTGGAAGTGTGGCATCTGCAGTAAATGAAGTAACTCTTACTAATGCTGCAACTGGAAATTCTCCTAAATTAGAGGCTACTGGTGGAGACGTTAATATAGGGTTAAATATCTCAGGAAAAGGAACTGGACAAATTGGATTACAAAGTGAGATAGTAATTACAGAAGCAAAAAATATTATATTAGGTTCTACTACTGGTACTAAAATTGGTACTGCAACTACTCAAAAACTTGGTTTTTATAATTCTACTCCAGTAATAAAACCAGCAGCTTTAACTGGTATAGATGCAACAACAGTAGATGCCACATATGGCACAGAAGAATCAGGAGTAATTAATAATTTAAGAACTAGATTAAATGAACTAGAAACAAAATTACAAAATTTAGGATTATTATCGTAATTTTAATATTCAAAAGGAGAAATAAAAAATGGCTGATATAACAAATCAACTAATAATACGTACATGTAATGAAAAAATAAGACCAACTGCTGAAGAATTAGTTTCTGCATATGATCATTGCATAAGATTAAAAAATTGGTGGGATGCAAATAATATAGGAGGAGCTTGTCCTAATACTGCTGATAATATAGCAGATGGTTCTGGTCCTACTGGAGATGGAAGGCCACAAATGACAGGAAGAAAAGCAAATCATGCTAGAAATTTTATTGATCCATTTTTAATTTTTATGGATACAGTAGAAGTAGGAGATACTCAATCTAGAATTACTAGACTTAGACAAATTGCAGTTAATACAGAAATGAGATTTTAAGGACTAAATAAATGGCATTAAATGATGCAATCTGTTGGGAAGTTAGAACTACAGGAGATGATGCAAATAGTGGAGGATTTAAAACTGGAGCTTCTGGCACAGATAGGTCTCAACAAGATGCAGCACATGTTACATTTAATGGTACTACAGTAACAGCAACTACAACAGGTATTTCAAGTACTATGACTCTAGCTGGTTATACAGTAATATCTGGAGATGTGGGTAATATTATTCAGATAAGCGGAGGAACTAACTTTACAACTGGTTTCTATGAAATTACTTCTGTAGATACTGGATTAAATAATTGGACTGTAGATAGAAACTGCTCAACTGGTGTTGGCTCAGGAATGACAGGAAGAATGGGAGGAGCATTAGCTAGCATTAATATAGTTAGCAATGGAGTAGCAGTTGCTAAAAATAAAATTTTTGTAAAAGTTGGAACTTATACTAGAACTGCCACAACTACAATTTCAGGAGGAAGTTATTGGTTTTCATCAGGTCCAGTATTTGTAATTGGTTATAATACAACAAGAGGAGATCATCCTACAGGAGCAAATAGACCAATAATATCACTATCAACTAATTCAGGATTAAAGGGAATTTTAATTACTGGAACTGCTTTTGTTTCTAATTTAATTATTGATTGTAATAGTTTAACAACATCTACTGGTTTAGAGACAGGTTTTTATAGTTTTATAGATAATGTAACAGTACAAGAATTTACTTCTAATGGTTTTTATAATGTTAGTCAAGGAGTCTCATTTATTAGGTGTGAAGCAAAAGATGGTACAAGTGCTGCTTCATATGGATTTTCTTTAAATTCTTATGCAGCATCTAATATTGAATGTTGGGCACATAATAATGCATGTCCAGGATTTTTAGTAGTTCCTGGTGGAACATTAAATAGATGTTTAATTACAAATAATACTGGAGCCTTAAGTGATGGAGTTAGAACAAATTCTAGTACTGCTCAAATTACTACTATTAGAAATTGTATAATACATGGTAATGGACGAGATGGTATAAATAGAGACTCTTATTGTATTGGAGATCAATTTCAAAATAATATTATTACATCAAATGGTAGATATGGGATTAATTTTGTTGGAGGAGCAATACCTACTATTCCATTTATTAATTATAATGCATTTAGAAATAATACATCTGGCGCAAAAAATAATATGAATAGTACAACAGGTAGTTATAGTGTTGGTTCTTGGACTTCAAATGATATAACTTTAACTGCTGATCCTTATACTAATGCAGCCGGTGATGATTATACTTTAAATAATACAGGAGGAGGAGGAGCGGCTTGTAAGGCTGCTGGAATACCAGGAGTTTTACCAGGAGCTATAGGAACAGGGTATCTTGATATAGGAATATTTCAACATCAAGACCCTGCAGGTGGAACAACAGTAAATATTATTAGAAGACCAATAATAGTAAGGTAATAGAAAAATTTCTATAATAAAGGAGGACTATCATCAAAGGCGTATACACATCAACAATGAGAATAAATAATGTAGCTGCAGCAAAAACATTATTATATATTACTGCCGCAACAAATAATATGGTTGAAATACTTTCAGCCAAAATAACTAATGAGGATAATGAAACTAATGAACAGATACTTTGTACTATTCAAAAAATTACTACATTAGGAACTCCTACTGCTACTACCTTAACTGGTGCAAAACATGAAAAAGGTTCAGCTACAATGTCTTCTACAGTTAAAGGTAATGTTACTGCTGCTGAACCCACTTATGGAGCTATTGCTCAAGATGCAGATATTGTAGATGCTTTTGATACTCAAGGAACTTCTTCTCTTGGTGGTTGGTTTCATAGTCCTATTCCAGAAGAAAGAGTATATGTTTCTGGAGGAGATTCTTATGGATTAAGATTAGTAAACGCCCCTGCAGTAGCTATTGATTTAGCAATATCTTTTACATTTAGAGAAATAAATTAATAAGAAAGATTAAAAAATGGCATATAGCCCTAGTAACTATTTTAATCTTGGAAGAATATTTCCAAGAACATATTTAAGGTTACCATTCTTAAATAGACGTAGAAAAGTTATTAGGGTTGGTTCTATTTTTCTTACTACTTATACTGGTAATACTACTCTTAAAAAGAATTTTACTTCTACTTTAACAAGTAATACAACCTTAAAAGCTAATGTAGTAAATACTAAGACAGGAAATACTACATTACTTGATTCTTT